>DAOVFR010000005.1 GCA_030672805.1 Candidatus Krumholzibacteriota bacterium | reverse complement strand
GGACTGCCTTTAAGCGCCTCGTCGACGGCAGCCTTCAGTGGAATCGTCTTGCCGCCGCGGAAACTGCCATCGGATGTGACGGTCAGCTTCGAATTGGCGTCCACGTTGCGATCCTTGAGCGATTCGGCGCTGAAACCGCCGAATACGATGCTGTGGATCGCGCCGATGCGTGCGCAGGCGAGCATCGCGATTGCAAGCTCGGGGATCATGGGCATATACAGCGTAACGCGGTCGCCCCGTCTGATCCCATGCTTCTTGAGAACGTTGCCGAACTTGCAGACCTCTGCATGAAGCTCCCTGTAAGTGAACTTCTTCGAATCGCCTTCGGGCTCGCCCTCCCAGATGATGGCGACCTTGTCGGCGCGTCCGTTCTCGAGATGCCTGTCGAGGCAGTTGTAGGCGATGTTGGTCTTGCCGCCCGCGAACCACTTGGCAAACGGCGGGCTCCACTCGAGAACCTTGTCCCATTTTTTGAACCAGTGAACCAGTTCACCTGCCTGCTCGGCCCAGAAACCCTCGAGATCATCCGCCGATTTCTTGTAGAGGGCCCTGTATTCCTCCAGGTCCTTGATGTACGCCTTCTGGCTGAACTCGGCCGGAGGCGGAAATTTCCTCCGCTCGTCGAGCATGGAGGTTATGGTTTTCTTCTCCCCTGACATACGTACCTCCTCTAACGATTCATTCGTTTAAAGAACGTTTTTACAGTGTGTAACGCTGCTTAAAACTCAAGAACTTCGTATGATAATGACATGCCGTTTAGGTGTCAAGATATAAAGTGTAAACCCCGTTTGCAACCGAAATAAATCCCCCCGGCGCCTATTCACCGGAGACCGTAAATGGCACCGTAACGCTCGATCCCTGGGGAGGAACGCCGGAGGACGCGGCAATCTCCACGCCGTTCTCGAGGACGACCAGGGTGAACGTACCCACATCATCCGGCGCCAGTATGACCGTCACGGTCGCCGTGTAGCCGCCCGGAGGCATGTTCAGGCCGTAACTTCGCAACCCCCCCGCCGGCGTCGTGCCGAGGTTCCCGTACCCTCCCACGGCAAGGTTGAAAATATCATCCTTGAGGCTCCCCGAATCGAACAGGATAAACGTGATATTATAACCGGACAGGGCCACCAGGTCCTCATCCTGCAGGCCGTCGGCGTCGTTATCGACACCGTCGCCCGGCACCTCCGTCATCATGCCCCCGTCCTGGAGCATATCGGGATCCATATCTTCCTGCGTATACCGGTCACCGGCCTGCTCCACCTCATCCTCGTCACATCCGTACTCGCCGAGACGGGCCCGTATCGCGGCGAGCCTGCCCTGGACCTCGGCCCGCTGCGAGCCGATACTCGCGACGGCCGAGATCACCCCCTCGGTGTCCAACCCGCCGCTCCCCTCTACGCTGCCGGCCGCCTCGGGGCAGAACGCCTTCATCGTGAGGACCTGCGTGCTCGCGTCCTTTGCCTGATCGACGATCGCATCGAGCTGTCCGGCGATACGGGTTGCCTGGGAGAAACAGTAGGCGACGACGCCGTTGTTGCATGGCTCGCCGGCCCTGTCGCTTATCTCCTTGTCGAACTTGGCGGCATACATGAAGAACTTGCTCGCCGTCGAGCCTGCATCGTTCACCAATCCCTGAAGACGGGCATTGGCCGCCCGTACCTGTTCAACCGTGCATAGTTCCTTGTCCTCGTCAGTCTTTAGCGAGTCTACCACCTCATCGATCGTCGATTCTTTCTCCTTCTCTTTCACGGTCACCGTCGCGGAAGCTCCCTTTTTGCCGAATGTCACCGTTACGGGAAAGATCCCCTGCTGTACGGCGGTGAACTTACCCTTGGGAGCGCCTGTCCATGTGGCGCGGTCCGTCACGTCCTCGGAGTGATCGTCCTCGAATGTCGCATTTGCCGAGAACCGGACCGTTCCTTCCACTTCCACTTCGGAAGACGCCGGGCTGATCGACACCGACTTCAGCCCCGTGACCCTGACCGTGGCGATCGCGTTCTTTCCGCCGAAGCTCGCAACCACCGTATGCTCACCCGGTTCCGCGGCGCTGAACGTTCCGTCGGCCGCTCCGGCCCATTGCGCTTTCTTCGTCACATCATCGAGACTGCCGTCATCGTAGAGAGCCATAACGACGAAGTCGACCGTCTCTCCAATCCGAAGTGCCGTCTCGGCCGGTTCTATCATGAGCTCCTTGGGGCCAACGACCTCGACGGTAGCAATCGCCTCGAGCTTCCAGTATGCCGCCTTCACCATGAACGTACCCGGGTCAGCCGACATGAATGTTCCGTCCGGCGCGCCGGTAAAGGTCGTGAGTTTCGTCACGTCCTCGGGTTTTTCCTGGTTCTCGTCCGACCCGAACACGGCCGTCGTCGTGAACACGATCTCTTCACCGGTTTTCACTTTCACGTTGGATGGATTGATTGCGAGATCCCGCGGTTCCATGACTTCAACTTTGGCGCTTGCGCGCTTATCGAACCACCGCACCTCGAACACCATGAACCCCGGCTCCGACACGGTGAATCTGGGCCCGCCCATCTCCGGAGGCCACGTGACCTCGCCGGTCACATCCTTCCTCGTCCCGTCCTTCCACACCGCTGTAACCGTGAAGGTGACCGTCTCTCCCAGCTTCACCTCTGCTTCGGCAGGCGCGACTTCGAGATACTCGGGGCCTTCCACCTCTATCTTGCCGGTGGCTTCCTTTTCAGCGTACCTGACGATAAAATCGAACTCATCCGCCTCCTTTGCCGTGAATGCCCCCCCCGGTATGAATGACGGCCACTTGGCGACCGAAGTAACGTCGATCTCTTTTTCATCCTCGAGTTTGGCGATCGCCTTGAATGCGATCGTCTGTCCGGTCTTGAGCTCCGCCGTCGCGGGCACGAGGATCAGCTCCTCGATATCATCCTCGAGAAAATTTTCCGCGTCCTTGATCGCCGCCATTAGTTTCCCGACATCCCCGACGATCCCTTTCAACTCGTTGTAGGCCCGCATCGCCCTGATGTACGCCGCCGCCCGGGCTTTATCGGCCTGCTGCATGTAGTAGGTCTTGAGTGTCGTATGAATGTAGTTCCTGTAGTATTCCGCTGCAAAGGCATCCTTCAGTGTGCGTTCGGCCATACCCGGCGCCGTCTGTATGCCCGCCTTGCCATAGTACTCGGCGGCGTTGGCATACGGGTTGTCCCAGAACTCGTACAGCCTCCGCCTCATCCCATCGTATCCCTGTGACCGGGACAGCGCGACCCAAGATCTTTCCCCCTGGACGAGTTTCGGGTACTTCTTGTTGAGGTACGAGTTGTATGCCTGCCACCAGTACTCCGTGTACTGCGCCTGGGCCTGAGACATGAAGGAGCTGAGCGCGATGCCGATTACCGCGGGGCCCATCATCGCCGCCCCCATCGCCGCGCCGCCGTATTTACCGATCATGTACCCCTTTACCAGTTCGACCGTTCCGCCGACTGCCTTGAGCTTGGCGGTATCATCACCGTTCAGGCCCGCACGGATATCCATCATGATCGATATTACGGCCAAGCCATTCGCCGCATGACCGGCAGCCTTGTTGATCCGTGATGTTATGGAGACCGATTGATTCTGGTTAACGATCTGCTTCACCTTGATGATGTCGTATCCTCCCATAAGCCCCTTGTGCATGTTCCATTTCTGCACGGGGACCGACATGATCGCCTCGACCTGCTTTACGTACTCCCCCCCGGACATGTTATGAAGAAAGTCGAGCATCGTCTTCGAGATGCCGAAGGCCTGGCTGTGTGCGTCGAAGAACTGCTTGGCCGCCGTATCGCTGTTGATCTTCTGAACCTCTTTCCTGATACCCGGGTCCTGCAGGATCTTGTCGGGATCGAAATCGGCTGCAACCGCCCGTGGTGCGAGCGAAGCGAGAACGAGCAGAACAACAAGGTACTTCAACTTTCCATCCATCAATCGTTTCACGGTTCACTCCTTGCAATGACTTGACTAGTTGTATCTGTATCTCAGGCCCATGAATAAGGTGAACCTGCTGTTTTCAGTCACCGGGTTTATGCTGATCTCCTCGTCCATATCGGTAGAGACCCTGTAATAATTCAGTTGCGCGGTAATATCGAAATCCTTCGTCACTGGCAGCGAGGCGAAGGCATCCATCTGAAACGTCGTCGGGTGCCTGTCGGTAACCTCGCCGTACGTGATATCGCCGGACATCTGGTCGATCGCTATCTCGTCGTTGTAGACGAAACCGTAGTCGTAAGCCGTGTGTATCCTCAGGCGGATGTTTCTCGGAAGAATGAAGTTTCCCTCGAACATCCCGCCGATACGCAACAGGTTGCCGTCCCGCTTGAGGAACTTCTCTCCGTCCTGGATCAGAGTGTGGAGTCCGAATGTCGGTCCGAAGCGCACATTCCTGATGATGAATCCGATATTCCCGTAAACGTCCATAACGTACGGCTTGGCAGACGTGGAATCCGTTTTTTCGCCCGCGTCATGCCAGAACCTGAAATATGTCGAGACGTTTGAATAGACCTGCTTAGAGCTGCCCCCGAAATCCGTCCTGAAATCTGTGTAGCTGTTGTCGTTCTTGTTGGTGAAGATGTTTGTGTAGAAAAGCGCCGAAAACCGTTTGCTCGTCGCGCCCGTCGTCAATTTTGAGTACTTGCCCCGGACCTGGAGGTACGTAGCCACATCGTTGTCAGGGAAATCCTTGTACGAAACGGCGATTTTCCTGATCCCTCTCCTTCCCGCCTTGTGTGTACTCGAGGTGACATCGATCGTCGCACGGCCGAAGCTCTTTAGATCCGCGTCACTGTAATCGAGGAATTCATATTTGCCGGTAAGCTTGAAATCTTTTCCCGGCTCCGATCTCAGACAGGCCGCGGATGGTATGAGGTGCGTAAACTTGTGAAACGCGGCGTCGCTCGACTCGAAGTTCGACCTGAATCCTAAGATATAGCTCTTGTTGCGGCTCTTCCGTATCCTCGCCTCGGCCTTTATCCGGTTGCTCGTGTAGTCATCGATGTCCGATTCCTTGTAGTTATTGGTCAACAGCTCATAATCGACCCAGAGGTTGCCACCCGGCGATTTGATCAAATCGGTCCGCGCCCCGACGGCCATCCTGCCGTAACTGTTCAACTCGCTGAACTCGTCCTTGTACGAGTAGAGATTGAACCGGGTGTCCATGTTGAAACCCTCTTCCTTCCGAAACGCGTAGCCGGCATCGAATGAAGTCGTCTGGTAGACCGTCTGTATCGCCTCGCGCTTGCTCGAGAAGCCGATGCTCAGATTCGACCGCTCGTTGACGATCAGGTTCCCGCCGAATGCGAAATTTCCCATCGATGCTTCGTTTTGCTCGTCGGGAGCATTCTTGATATCCGTTTCGTAGGTCGACTTGCCGAAGAGGAACTCGCCCCAGGCAGAAAGATTGAACCTCGCTTCCTTCCCCCTGGCAGTGGGGAATTCATATCCCTCGATATACCTGTTGAAGAAGTGAGAGGCATAATCGAAATACTTACTCACCTTCCGGTGCGAATCGCGGATCCGCCCGACCACCTCCCGTTCACCGTTTCCTTCACCGCCTTGTTCGTACTTGTGCATTATCCGGTCAGCGATGATCTTTCTCTCCTCTAGCATGGAGAAAATCTCTCTCGCAACTTTCATGTATCTTCTCAACTCATCTCTGCTAACAGCGGTGAATTCTACCGTTCCCGACTTATCCATTTTCGAGAAGGGTTGGACGCATCCCTCGACTATCCACCCTTCCCTCCCATCGTCGAGCAGAACACGATAGAAGTTATCGACATACTCGATGATTCTGTACTCCTCGTTGATCCTCGGCGCAAACAGGACACGGGACTCTTCGTCCATCGACTCGAACACGCTGCAGCCTTCCGCTATGAGTTTGACCATCTCGACCTGTTTCGATGCTTGCACACCTTCGACCGGTCCCATTTGCCTGATAATCGACAGGAGCGCTACCGATTCATACCTCATCTCGGACTCGATCTCCCGGATCTTTGAAAGGTCGTCCTCCACGGAGGCTTCGGCAAACGCCGGGGCGAGAAGTAAAAATCCCATTATCCCCGGCACGAGCGTTTTTGTAATATTCATAAGCCGTTTCCTTTTCCCGTGAAAAAGCCGTTTACGTATTGCATCCTTGCTGGCAACTGTTACTTTCATAGTTTCAAGCATTTAACAATATTATTCCATCATCAATTTCAACACAATTCTTTTCTTATGTTAAAGCGGGATATCAAGACACTCGGTAATGCCGCACAGCGGGGTCTCAACGTGGTGAGTATCGAGAAACTGCATGAGATCTCGGTGCGTATGGCGCGGGAGATCGGCGATATCCAGCCCCGTACCGAGGTTACTGATATTCCGGTGGAGGTGGTGGAATGGCGGGACGGAACGCTTCTCGATACGATATTCAAACCCGCACATGATTGCCGAAATGGATAATGCCAGAACCGGCGGGCAGCGGGCGGCAGTTTAGCGGATTCCCCGGATGTGATCGCGCCATGGAACCTTTGGCTATTCCAAATCACTCTTTTGGAAGCTCGATGAAACCCTTGTCCTGGAGCACGTGGAACTCGTCACGCGACTTCTTGATGATCTCAGACGCTTTATTGTACAACTCGTCCCATGTCAGATCGAGCCGGGCGACTCCCTGTTCGATCGCCTTGCGGCCGACGGAGGCTGCCTCCCTGGGATATACCTCCCACTCGTCCATCGTCGGAACGAGATAATCCTCCCGCAGCCCATTGTCCTCGGCACATTTCGCCAGCTCCTCGGCAGCGGCAATGCACATCTCGTCGGTGATCGTCGTTGCCATGACGTCCAGGGTGCCGCGGAAGATGCCGGGAAAACCGAGCGAGTTGTTCACCTGGTTGGGGAAATCGCTCCTGCCCGTGGCGACGACGCGCGCACCGGCTTCCTTCGCGTCCCACGGCCAGATCTCGGGTATAGGATTCGCACAAACGAAGACAACGGCGTCTTTGTTCATCGACGCGATCCACTCCTTCTTGATCGTGTCGGGGCCCTGTTTCGAAAGAGCTATCAACACGTCGGCCCCTTCAATCGCATCCTTCACCTCACCCGTGCGCCCCTCGGCGTTCGTCTTCTGGGCCAATTCCCATTTTTCCTTGAACTTGTCCCTGAGCTCTTCCCGGCCCTTGTGGATGATTCCCTTGCTGTCGCACATGGTGATGTTACCCGGAGTGATACCCGCAATCATGATTATGCGGGAGATACAGATGTTCGCCGCACCCGCACCGACCATCGTGACCTTGACCTTCGCCATGTCCTTGCCCACGATCTTGAGACCATTGATAAGCCCCGCGAGCGTCACGGCCGCCGTGCCCTGCTGGTCGTCGTGCCATACCGGGATATGGCATTCTTTTCTCAGAGTTTCGAGCACGCGGAAGCACTTCGGCTGTGAGATGTCCTCAAGGTTTATACCCCCGAACGTCGGCTGGAGGAGTTTGACCGTCTCGATCAATTTATCCGGATCCTTCGTATCGAGACAGATCGGAAACGCGTCAACCCCGCCGAGGTACTTGAACAGCAGTGCTTTTCCCTCCATCACGGGCAGACCCGCTTCTGGGCCGATGTCGCCCAGGCCGAGAACCCTCGTGCCGTCTGAAACAACGGCCACGAAGTTCCATTTGTTCGTATGTTCGTAAACCTTTTCCGGATTATCCCTGATATCGAGACAGGGTTTCGCGACTCCCGGAGTGTACCAGATGGCGAAATCGTCGAAGTTCCTGATACAGCACTTCGGCAGGATTTCGACCTTTCCCTTGTAGAAGGGGTGAAGCTTCATTGCATCCTCGCCCGGCTTCTTCGCCTTGGCGATGAGTTCCTCTTTCGTAACCTTCCCGCCCATCCGGTTACCTCCTCGGTAGTCGCGTCCACAGGTATACTTTTTCACATACTATCGATATATATTCCAGCCCAAAGGAAAACAACAGCCTATCCAATCATGTATTTAACGGTCAGCCGCCTTCGGCAAGAAGTTCTTCTCCGGTCTTGAGGCCCTCGTCGAAGGCTTTCATGTTCAGCTCTTCGGTTCCCTTCGGAACGCGCGCCAGGATAGCATTTCTCATCGAATCCTCGGAGACGGCTCCAGAAATCTTCGTCAGCAGGCCGAGGGCGACAATATTTGTAACGACCATCTTGCCCACCCTCTCGACGGCAATCGACGCTATCGGGGCGGTGAAACATCTGAAATTGCCCTTGGGGAGCGTTTTGACCGCATCGGAATCGACGATGAGGACTCCTCCCTCCTTCAGGTCTTCAACGTACGTCATGCATGATTCCTGCGTGAGGGCAAGCAGCACGTCCAGCTCCATCGCCTTCGGATAGTCGATATCCTCATCGCTGATGACGACTTCCGCCTTGCTCGCGCCTCCGCGCGCCTCGGGACCGTAACTCTGCGTCTGTACCGCGTTGCGGCCCTCATAGATCGCCACGGCCTCGGCAAGGATCTTTCCCGCCAGGATCAGTCCCTGTCCGCCGGAACCGCTCAGCCGGATCTCGTATCTGCTCATTATTTGTCCGCCTTGAGACTTTCGATCAGCTTATCGTTGGTTTCGGTGTACTCCACCTTGTCGACATCGACGATGATGCCTGTCCGCACCTTTCCCTCCCGCTCCTCCGGACTCAACCTCTCCCACTTTGCCACGGGGACCGTCTGGTCCCTGAGCCACTCCATCATCTTGACCGGATGAGCCATCCTGTTCCGCCTCCCGTACGCGGTCGGGCACGGGGAAAGAATCTCCACGACCGAGAAGCCCTTTTTCTGCACCGCTTTCACGATGAGCTTCTCGAGCTTCTGCGCATGGTAGACGTCACCCCTGGCCACGAACGAGGCGCCGGCAGCTTCGGCGAGGTCCGAAATGTTGAACGCAGGTTCCTGGTTCCCGAACGGAGCGGTCGATGCTCTCTTGCCCCTGGGAGTCGTCGGTGACACCTGCCCACCTGTCATTCCATAGATATAGTTGTTGTACAGCAGCACGGTAAGATCTATATTCCGCCGCGCCGCATGTATGTAATGGTTTCCGCCAATGGCCGTAGCGTCCCCGTCTCCCGTGACGACGATAACATGCAGCTTCGGGTTGGCCAGCTTCACGCCCGTTGCGAAAGGAATCGCACGGCCGTGTGTCGTATGGAGCGTGTTGATATCGACATAGCCCGGTGTCCGGCTCGAACAGCCGATCCCCGACACCATCACCATTTCATCACGAGAGATCCCCAGCTTATCGACGGCACGGATCAGGGCCTTGAGCACGATGCCGTCACCGCAGCCCGAGCACCATATATGCGGGAAATTCCTCTCGCGGATGTAACGGAGGTAATCGAACATCAAAGTGCCTCCCTGACCTTCTCGACAACCTGCTGCGGTGTGATCAGCCGGCCATCGACACGGTTCAAGCGATGCACTTCCACCCTGCACTTCGAGGCAAGCTCCACTTCGCGGGCCATCTGGCCCAGATTCATTTCCGCAACGACAAATGCCTTGACGCCCTCTGCCGTTTCGAGCACCTCGTCGGATGGAAACGGCCAGAGCACTGTCGGTTCGATAAGACCTGCCTTTATGCCTGCTTCCCGGCACAAAAACACTGCGCGCCGTGCCGACCGGGCCACCGATCCGTATGCGAAAATCGCGACATCGGCGTCTTCCAGCATGATCTTATGACAGTGGGTGATGTCTTTCCGGTGGCGCTCGATCTTGTCGGTCAGCCTGCGGATAAGCTTCTCTATCTTCTCCGGGTTGTTCGTGGGGAATCCCGTCTCGTCGTGACAGAGACCGGTCACGTTGTACCTGTACCCTGTTCCGAATCTAGCAAGTACCGGTATGCCGTCGTCTGTTTCCCTGTATGGCAGATATTCCCCGGGAGATTCTGTCGGCTGTTTCCTGTTGAAAAGCTCGATACCGCCCGGATCCGGCAGCACGACCTTCTCGGTCGAATGGGCGACTACCTCGTCCACGAGAAGGATGACCGGCATCATGTACTTTTCCGAAAGGTTGAACGCTCTGATCGTCTGCTCGAACGTTTCCTGTGCGGAAGAGGCGCTCAGCGCAATGACACCCCGGTCACCGTGTGATCCCCAACGGGCCTGTTGAACGTCCATCTGGGCGGGAAAGGTCGGCATCCCCGTGCTGGGGCCCCCGCGCTGCACGTTCACGACCACGCACGGGACCTCCGCCATGGCGGCATACCCGATATTCTCCTGCTTGAGACTGAAACCGGGCCCCGAGGTCGCCGTCATGCTCTTCAAACCGGTCAGCGATGCGCCGATAACCGCGCCCATCGCACCGATCTCGTCCTCCATCTGTATGAACCTGCCTCCGACGGCCGGCATCGATAGGGCAAGGTTCTCCGCGATCTCGGACGACGGCGTGATGGGATACCCGGCAAAGAATCGGCAGCCGGCCATCATCGCACCCCTGGCGCAGGCCTGGTTCCCCTGCATCATGCAAATATTATCCGCGCGCTTCTTCTTCAACGATACCGGCTCCGTGATAAGGGGATTCCAGGCTCATTACGTATCATCAGATTCTCCAACCGCATCGAAGCATGGACACAAAAAAAGGACTCGCTTGAAGTCCTCTACTCAACCGTTATTGCAAAATCGGGGCAGCGAAGCTCGCAGAGCATGCACCTGGTGCAGTCTTCAGGCCTCGCTACCTTGACCTTCCCACCCTCCATCTCGAGTACATTCCGGGGGCAGAAGGCAACACAGATCTCGCAACCTTTACACCATTCAAGTTTGACCCTGATAACCGCCGGCTTCTTCGCAGCCGACTGTTCCTCGGCCATCCTCGTACTCCTGATTCCAGTGAACCCCATGGCCTATAAACAGTTACACAATTTATGCAACCTGAATAGGTTCCTGAATCTCGAACAATATAAAGTACCCCTGTATTATTATCAAGCCTTTTTATTACTATAGCAGACTTTTTTCAGAATAATTTACAGGGAACCCCCATTTACTTCGATGATAAATGTAATTATCATTTTTCCAACATGTTAAACTGCCGGTTGTTTTTCACAACCCCTTCCACACTCTCCGATTCTCACCACGCTTCTCTCCAGGAACCGCACCACGACCCGCGCCACGATTGGAATGGAATTTTCTTATTCAATCTGCGATACTTGCATACGATATATTTTTACCGGGAACCGGCCGGCTCCCGTTTCGATGCCCGTACGAATCGATATGTGCTCCGGACGCTTTGATCGATATGATTCTACGCAGGATATTCGAACCCGTCCTGATCGTCGTTCTGGCGCTTGCGGTTATTGTCGCCATACTCGAGGCCGGGATACGCCTTTTCAGACCGCAGCGCTACTTCGCCGTCTGTATCAACCAGTGGGACCGCGAGGTCGGCACGAACCATATCCCCGGCATCAAGGGTTTTATCGTCTGTCCCGAGTACGAGATAGACCTGGCGATCAACTCGAAAGGCCTTCGCGACAGGGAGTTCCCCTACGAGAAGCCGGAAGGGATAACGCGTATTCTCTGCCTCGGCGACTCCTACACATGCGGTTACGGAGTCCAGGCGGAAAAAACGTTCCCCAAGGTACTCGAGACCACGCTGAACGGCGAGAGCGGGAAGACCGGTCCATGGGAGGTGCTTAACGCCGGTGTCGGAAGCACAGGAACGGCGCACCAGCTTGCCTATTTTATAACCGAGGGACACCTGTACGACCCGGATCTTGTCGTCGTCTGCTTCTGCCCGGCGAACGATTTCAACGATAACGTGATCTCGGGGCTATTCTCTATCGTGGGAGATACTCTCGCCAGGCACGGCGCGCCCGAGACGAGCCCGCGCAAGCTGCAAAGGATCGCAAAGCTGATTCCGGGCTACAACACGTTTCTTGCGAGATCTCATTTCTGGAATTTCTTCAAGCACCGCCTCGCAGTACTGCATCACGGGATCCTGCACCGGAAGGCGGCCCCGACGGCTGAACGACAGGGACAGCCCTCGGAAGAAAGCCGGCACATGATCCTTGCCAAACGCCTGATGGAGGTGTTCGACAAGGAGTGCACCGCCCGTGGAAGCCGCCTCGTGGTCATGAACATCCCCCCCGCACCGGTAGATCCGATACCCGCCTGGACGGCGAAGCTCTCCGGATATATGCGATCAAAAGGCATTCCCGTCCTCGACCTTGCACCCTTCTTCGAGGATAAGGATAAACGAAACGTGGTCACCTCCTACCCCATCGACGGCCACTGGACCCGCGAGGGCCACCGCCTCGCGGCGGAGGAGCTGCGCTCCTTCCTCGTAGAATGGAACCTCATCAAGGATGGCACACGGGTCTCATCGGACAGGTAACTCCAGCCTCGGCTGGAAAGCACATTGATTCTACTGCACACGGACTTCGCCTCCCGGGCGGTGTTCTATATTGATTCTCTGGAAATATTTCTCGAGGTATTAATAATGGAGCTGGTGGACGGGATCGAACCGACGACCTACGCATTACGAATGCGTTGCTCTACCAGCTGAGCTACACCAGCTCCAGCAATAAAATCAATATATTAGACGGTGGTAGCTTTTCAAGAGTTTTTTGTCCGTGCAAAATCATTCCCCACATACGTTCCGCAGGTACAAGGCAAGCATATAAGCCCGTACCACCTCGGGTTTGTATGAATCATCCATTCTGAAAATGAGATCATAAAAGCGCTATTCCGGTTTTCTGAATTCCAGGCAATACCCGTGATACCGACCATGCATCTTCCATATACCGTCCACTCGTATCTCTTCCATTGTATCCGGCACCAGGTGAACGGGCACGGACGTGTCCACTTTCCTGCCCTGATAAGAGCGTGAGAAGCCGCCGATGCGAGCGATGAATTTCGCCAATCGTTCAGATTCGTCGGCAATTACAATTTTGCTTCCTGGCCGCGCGACACGGATCATCTCGTCAATAGCTTTCTTTTTCTCCGAAAAAAAGTTGATTCCGCCAATGTGGAAGACGCCGTCGAACGATTCTGTTTTAAAAGGCAATACCTCTGCCATCCCCAGGAAGAGATCCACCGACCAGCCTCGCTTGGTGACGAAGTTGCGACAGCGGGCCAGTTGGGCCGCAGAGATATCCAGACCATATACCTCGCCTACCGTCGGCGATTCAAGCAGGCAGGGAAGATTATCACCAGATCCTATCGAAACCTCCAGAACACGCCCACCGTTCAAGTCCAGCCGATCCAAAATCACCTTGCGCGCCTTGCGCTCTCCGCCCATAGGTAAAAAAAACACCTTACCGAAGATGGCGTCGACGTGCGAAAACCATTCATAGAAGCGAGCGAAACGGCGGTTAAGACCCTCCAGTTTCCGCGGATCAATAAAGTGAGCAATACCATTCCTGATGAGAAAGCTCCGCTCGCAGTGCGGGCAGAACAATTTCCCCTCATCCACAGTTCCATCACCGCACTCATCGCGCAGAGAAAGTGCAGCTTGACAATCAGGACAACACAGTAACTCCAGTGTTGAGCGTTTCATCTCTACTTCTTTCCAGGCCACGATGCAGCGGCCTGACGGCGCTGCGTATGGTAATTCGCAGCGCCGTTACCGCAACCGACCGTAGAAGCGATGGTGATCCGCAATATAGCTCCGGCAGCCCTCGTTCAACTGCGCAATCGAAAAGTCCCGCCAGCACGGGTTCATCGTGTTCGCACGGGCCCGCTCGACGTTCCTCTCGTTTATCCAGTTCTCGATGTAGGTGACCGGCTCGTACTCACTCACCGGTTTGGTGTAGATGCATCCGTCGCAGAACCTGGCGAGAGTGAACGGTTCGTGGCCATGCCTGTACACAGCGTTCTCTATCGGGAGATCGCCCAACGGCGAGGCTGCGACATCGAACCCCACCAAAAACGGCCCACCATCACGCATGAGCATGAATGCATCCAGTCGACCATCAGCAGGATGGACGAATTCCGCGTTGTAGCCGCTGGCTGTATTCCATGGCGCGTGAAGATAGACTGTAACTGCTCTTTCGCCCAGCACGTCTCGCAGATGGTTGCCGAAGCGGAGTCGGCCATACCCCGCGAATGCACCGTCAACTACGCGCGGCTGGCGAAAGCCCGTGAATGCATGGTGGATGCCGCAATGAGCAAGCACCTTCTCCCCCTGCTCCACTGCGGCCAGAACAGGGACCGCCCAGTCTGCCTCGGTCTGGCCGCCTTCGACCAGTTTCCTGACCTTGGGGTCATTCCGGTCGGCCTCGGATCTTAAGTGGCTGTAGTCCAGGTTGTTATTCACACCGAGTATTCTGAAGGGAGGTCTGCCGGTGGGCCGCTCCCTGTTCACCCTCCATGCCGCCTTGAACACGTCCAGATACTCACGAAAACCCCAGGGCATAAACATCCGGAAGAGGATCTCGCGCCCCAGGTCCTCGTTCCACTCAGGAGACATGACCAGCGAGTCAACCAGGGCTTGATCCTTACGCCGTGCGAACTCCGTGGCAAGGACATTCACTCCCTCAGCGTGAAGTCGGGGAATCATCTCCTGGACGAGGAGCTCATCATGTCGAAATCGATGCATCTCTCCCAGCAGCACGACATCGTGGTCCTCGAAGAGACCGGCCACATAGTCGCCCGGTGGTTGGCCGTGCCTGGCGAACCACGTTTCCAGCTCGTTCTGCAGTTCAGCGGATATGGGCGGGGGATCCACCATGTCACTGCCGCTGCAGCCTGAGAACACAAACACCACTGCAAGGAGAAACAGCCGGCCACATGATACTGGCAGTCTCACTATCGGCATTTGCTCTCCCTTGAATCAATGATCGTCAGAGAACATTTCAATTGTATGCCTTTTCCGTATACCGCTCAATTTAGGTATAAATGAGCGGAAATTTCAATGTGAAAAAAGATCATCCCGGTCATTTCGTTCGGGATTTCGGTCATAGGGATTTTCGGTCATGGCATTGACATAATTGACTGATGGTGATATAATTATCCTAAGAATCCGAGGAGCGCCGCCCGCTTGAACTGCGGGCATATCACATGGAGGTGTTTCGCGGATTATTTAGTATCCAGGGATGGCCTGCTTCCGGATCGCCAAAGCATCTTGTGGCACTGCAACGGAGGAAACGGTGATGAAGCTCGCTGTCAGATATATAGCACTGTTAACCGCATGCCTTATCCTGCCGGCCGGCCTGCCGGCCGCGGCCAGGAAAGGGATCCAGATCACACCGGTAACACTCGAGGAAATCCAGCACAGGTACCCCGATCGCCCCGTCCTCACACTGCCGGCCGGCGATCTTTGTGACGCGGGAAACACCATGTTCGCCTACACGGTGACGAATTTCATATACGGGGCGGAACACTTCAGTGCATACGTCGACCCGTCCGCCTGTTTCGTTACGGAGCCGGGCATCGTGAGGCCCGCCTCGATCAGCATGGTTCTCTACGCGACGGAAGATATTTTCCTGTGCGGATCGTTCCTGATCCAGGCCCACATCGAAGCCGCGGAAGGTTCCGGCGGATGCTACTCTCCCGGCTTCGATGCATTGTGCGTATCCGATCTGATGCCGATCGTTGTCTCCGAACCGGGGCTGTGGCTCATCACGATACCACTCAACGATGACTGCCTGTTCATGGGCCCGTTCTTTGCCACGTTTACCTTTTTCAACGACGCCGGCTGCCTGCCCGGTCCCCTGAACATCGTCATCGACTCGAGTCCGGAGTACTGCCACTCATACAACAACTACGACGGATACTGGTACGACATCGTCTACATGAACGGGCTGCCGGGCAAGCTGACCCTGTTTTCCACCGTTGAAAGTATCGACCCGAAACCCGACGTCCTCTCGATCGAAGACGTGCAGGGAGACGAGGGTGGTTCCGTAACACTTACGTGGAAAAGGAGCGAGCTGGATACGGCCATATACAACAACATCACTCACTACTCCGTCTGGAGGCGTATTCCAAGCAGCGCGGTCAATGAGACCGGCGGTGATGCGCTGATGTTTCATGACGGCCTCGAGATCGATGAAATCCACAAAGAGAGGATCTTTCACCCGGGCAACCTGGGCGATCCGTACGCATGGGAATGGATAAACAACGTACCGGCACACTGCTTCGATGTCTATGCCCTCACCGTGCAAACATCCCGCGACTCATCAGGAGAAGATCCGGCGTGGCAGCATTTCATGGTATCTACACAGACGGCGGACGTTCCCGTTTTCTGGGATTCAGCCGTCGACAGCGGTTACTCGGTCGACAACATCGCACCCTGCGAACCACGGGGTCTGAGCGGTATGCAGAGCATGGAGCCTTCGGGCCTGCTGCTAGAATGGGATGCCAATACCGAAACCGATCTCTCACACTACAACCTCTACAGGGGCGGTGCGGCCGACTTCCCGGTCGGGGCGGCGACGTTCATCGCTTACACGTCCGGAACGGATCACGTCGACACGGAGTGGATTCCGGGCAGTACCACATTTTACAAGCTGACGGCGGCCGATCTTCACGGCAACCTCAGCGATCCTGCGCTCCTCGACCCGGACGAGATCACGGTCGGCACGCTGCTGCTCGGATTCTCGGCTTCCTTCTCGGATAATGCGATCGAGATATCGTGGACGTTGAAGGAGGAGCCCGAAAACAGCTCGTTCGTGATCCACAGAAACAACATGGACGGGCCGGGCGGCTTCGTCGAGATCGGCGATCCCTCGATCACGAAAAGTGGTGCCGTGTACACGTTCCTCGACATGACCTGTGTGTACGGCAAGACCTATATCTACCGTGTGGAGCTGCATCAGGGAACGGGAGAAACCGAGGCGCTATTCGAAACCGGACCGATATCGACGCCGGCATTCCCTCTCACTCTTTCTCAGAACCATCCGAACCCGTTCAACCCCGTCACGACGATAAGCTATTTTCTCCCGGAGACGAGGAGCGTGAGGCTCGAGATATTCGATACGTCGGGAAGGCTCATAGCCCGTCTGGCCGACGGGAAAAGACAGAACGAAGGGCATCACGAGGCAACGTGGAACGGTCGCGATCGCAGCGGAAACATCGTTGCGGCCGGGGTCTATTTCTACAGACTCGCCGCCGGCAAAGAGTCGATCTCGAAAAAGATGGTGCTTCTCAGGTAGCGGGTACGGGACGCATGGACGATGTTGTCATTCAGGCATGCGCGAGGGGTATGGATAATGGTGCTCCAGAGATAGTCACGGCGCGCTCGGATCAGGTCACGCGAAGGATTTCCTCGCTCGTCGTGATTCCCTTCAGAACCTTCAGTGCGCCATCATCCCGCATCGTCTTCATGCCCTTACGCACCGCCGCATCGAATATCGCACTGTCGGAAGACTTCGAATCGATCAGCCGTTTTATCTCCTCGTCCGGCACGAGAAGCTCGTATACCCCGATCCTTCCCTTGTAACCGGTCGACCTGCATTTATTGCACCCTTCTCCCCTGTAGAACGTCATGTCTCCGTCATCCTGGAGACCGAGGAACCGCAGCTCACGCTCCTCCGGCTTGTAGGACATCTTGCAATCTTCGCATATCTTCCTCACGAGTCGCTGTGCAAGAACGCCCCGTACCGTCGAAGCGACAAGAAACGGTTCGATGCCGAGGTCTACCATCCTCGCCACTGCTGCAGCGGCATTATTCGTGTGGAGTGTGCTGAAGACGAGGTGGCCGGTAAGCGCCGCACGGGTGGCAAGCTCCGCTGTCTCGATGTCCCGTATCTCCCCGAGGAGAATCACATCGGGGTCCTGGCGCACCATGGCCCTCAGGGAGGAGGAAAAAGTTACGCCGGCCTTTTCGTCGACCTCCCCCTGGTTGATGCCTGTCATCTCGTACTCGACCGGATCCTCGATAGTCGTGATGTTCAGATGCTCCCCCCTGATCTCGTTCAGTATGGAATATAGCGTTGTCGTCTTACCGCTCCCTGTCGGGCCGGTCACGAGAATAATACCATTACTTACCGTTGCCAGTTCACGGTACTTCCGGAGAACGTCTCCGTCGAAGCCAAGCTTGTCCAGATGAACACGAACACTGGTGAGGTCGAGGATACGCATGACAACCTTTTCGCCGTGGATCAAGGGGTACGTGGACACCCTCAGGTCGATCTTCTTCTGGCCGACATGCATGTGGATCTTTCCATCCTGGGGTTTTCTTCTCTGGCCGATGTCCATTTTCGTCATGTACTTGATACGCGTGACGATAGGTGAATGGTACCTGCGCGCAAGCGAGGATACGTCCCTCAATACGCCGTCGACCCTGTACCTGATCCTCAGCCGGTTGTCCTCGGGCTCGATATGTATGTCACTCGATCCGGCATGGACGGCATCGTTGATCAGCGAATTCACCATCTTTATGATCGGCCGCTCGTCGAGCTCCCCTTGGGAATCGTACTCATCCTGATCTCCGGGGCCGAACTCGTCGGGACCGTCGTCCCGGTCGAGCCCGTCCATGAACTCACTGATGTTGCTCTTCACCCCCCAGTATGAATCGATCGCCTTGATTAACTCATCTTCCGTGGCGAGAACCGGTTCGACAACCTTATGTGTGATTCCCTTGATGTGCTCGATCGCAAACACGTCGAGTGGATCAACCATGGCGACTGTGATCACGTTCTCAATCTCGAACAGCGGTATCATACGGTACTTTCTCGCGATGTCCTCATCGATCAGCAATATTGCGGCGATATCGATATCGTAGTTGGTGAGATTTATAGTAGGTATATTCAGCTCGTCGGCGAGAAACTCGTTGAGCAGATCATCAGTGATGAAGTTGAGGCGGACCAGTACTTCCCCGAGATGTTCGTCCGAGCTCTCTTTCTCCTTCAGGGCCTGGTCGAACTGGCTTTTTGTGATGAGTCCCGTCTCGACGAGATCTGTTCCGATCCTGTCGATGAATGTGGAAATTACTTTGGAATCCTGTTCGGTCATATTCCCCCTAGTCTTTTTCCTGCATGTCTTCCACGGCAGCTACATCCATGATTCTCGGCGTGATGAATAGTGTCAATTCCTTCCTGTCCGTCTCGACAGTCTTCCTCCTGAAAAAGTATTTCAGGAGCGGGATATCGCCGAGAATCGGCACCTTCCATATCGATTCGACCCGCTCCTCGTTGATCAGTCCCCCGATGATGAGCGTGGCATTGTCGGCGACTCTAACCCTGCTCGTGGCATTCTTCGTACTGATAATAGGAATCTCGTCTCCATTACTCAGGGTCCGCCATTCCTTCACCGTGCTCACCTCGATGAGGAGATCCAGCACGACGAACCCGCCCGGGCGTACATGCGGCGTAACGTAGAGCTTTATGCCGACATCCTCGAACTGGACCGTCGTCGTAGTGATCCCCGCCGTGGACTGCCCGAATGACTGCTGGTATGCGACCTTTTCCCCTACCAGTATTTTCGCCTCTCTCCCGTCGAGCGCCACGATCCTTGGAGACGAGAGAACGTTGGTATTGGTTTCCTTGCTGATCAGGTTAAGAAGGGCGGTCACATCACCGTTGAAGATATTCAGGATGAGCCCTGACGTGCCGAGATTCAGGTTGACCTTTCCCGTTATGTTGACCTCGTCACCGATCAACGACGTCAACGTATCCCACGCGACTCCGGCCTGATCCCTCTCGCCGAGCGAGATCTCGACGATCCTGGATTCGATCAGGACCTGCGGGGTCTTGCCGTGCAATCCGACTATCTCCTCGGGAATCTTGAACACCCTGATTATCTCCCCTTCATGCACGTAGGAATAACCGCAGGACTGAAGGATCGAGTTGAGAGCCTTGTGGAGATCGACCTCGACCAGCCTTGCGGTTACCCGGCAATCTATCTCGCTGCCCGCGATGATGTTCAGGCCTGAGGTTCTGGCGATGATACTGAGCGCGTTCTTGAGCTCCACATCTACGAAATCCACCGAGACCATTCTCGAAACATCCGGCCACTCTTCAGTTTCCAGCTCCGGCCTCTCCCTTGCCTTGGACGCAGCCGCGAGCAGAACCGCCACAAGGATCATGCCGGCAGCGATATTCCGCGCATCCGTCCACCGGGCAGCAGGTCTCTTCCGTATCCATCCATGATCGCTATTCAAAAAAAATCTCCCTTTTCCCGCTTGCCGTCCGTAACACCACTTTATCGAATGTTATATCGATGATCTTCGCACCGTAGATCTCATCTCCGATTCCTACTGTTATGTCATCGATCAAAGCAAAAATTTTATCACCGCTCACAACAATGCCTTTCAGCTCGATCGCATCAATGTCGTACGATCCTCCGGCTTCCTCCTCCCCACTCACAACCTTTTCCTCATGGACCGTGATCGTGGGATATAAAATGTTTCTGCCCCAACGCCCCTCACGCACCACACCGTCCTCGGCAAGCACAAGGTTGAGCATCGAGAGGAGCTGGTTGATCTCTTCCGGCAGGTCGTTCGCTTCCGGGTCCGTCTCCCGGTCGGGCGCCGATCCATGCCTGATATATCCCTTTATATAAAAGTTCGCGGTAATCTTGTACGGGCTGGCGGGTTCCGTCTCCAGCGAGAAGCAGTCTATGCGCAGGAGCCGGCCCATATGTTCGATACCGGCGAAAAACTTCTCGAGTTCGCGGAAACCGCTTCTGACGGACACCTCGATCGGCAACTCGCTGAATTCTTTCCTGTCATCTATCTCGCCGGAATTCACCTTCACGAAATCCACGCCTGCCTTCTCCGCCGTGATGGTGATCTCACGGATAAGATCGCCCACGACCGGTCTCTCCGGTATCCTCTCGAGGGCAAGCTGGTACATTCCCTTCAGGTTGCCGTATGCCTCCATCAGTGTCTGCGCTTCCACAAGGTCGCTCTCCATCGCCGGGAGTTTTTCGTTTCTGTATAAATCGATCTTGCCCCGGTTCTCGCTCAACCTGTTCCTGAGATTGCCAGCCTGCCCGGTGCCCGGAGACAGCCGCATGAACGTAATGAACAGCAGTACGGCTCCCGCAACGCTCGCGGCCATGAACAATTTCATCCTCCGTGCCCTGCCGATCTTCGGTATCAACGTGCCACCTCGCAGGTGATGGTGAATCGATACACATCCCTGCCGCCTGCAACTTCCAGCTCTCCCTCGTAAAGCATCACGTTATTGAAAAGCGGGTAATCTTCCATAAAGCTCAGGAGCCCTGCCATGCTTCGTGTATTGACCGTGCTCCCCGAAAGTGTCAGCTTTTTCCTGAACGATGCATCCTCTGATTCTTCCGTATCGGCATCTTCGACGATCTGCACACTTGCCAGGCATAATCCCGGCAGGTTCTCGTTACTGAGATCCTGTATCACCTCGGACCACAGGATACGGTTCGAAATGTAGCTGTCCATGATGGAGACCATCCTGGTCAGATCGCCGCTGCGCTGCGAGATCCGCTCGACTTCCTTGATGATCTCCGTCATCTCGCGCCGCTTTGACATCAGCCGGTCGAGTTCCACATCGCTGCCGCGAAGCCTCGCCGAATACACCGAAACCGCCCGGAGTTGAACAGCTGTGGTCACCGCCACGGCAACGAGAAACGGGATCGCAACGACAAGAATGATCCTCCGTCGAGTCCATCTCGTCACGAAGCGGATATCCACCGGTATCAGGTTGAGTTCGTCCATCTCATAACTTTCTCAATGCAAGTCCAAGGGCCATGGACAGATGGGCTCCCAGCTCCATGGTCTCGCCCGCCTCGTTCGTGAACCCGGATGAGGGATCATTGATCCTGACTTCAAACCCGAGCTTCTTCTCGATGAATCTGCCCAGATTCGGAATCCGTGCCGCACCGCCCGTCACAAACAGGATCTCCGGCTCGTCCTCTGCCTCTTGCTTGGCGTAATAGAACACTAACGACCGTTTCATCTCGGCGATCAGACGGTCCATGTGCATCTCAATCGCTGAATAGACATGGAATTCTTTCGACGTGGCGGAGACACTCTCACCCTTCATGATCTCCTCTGTGAATCCCATCTTGCGCTTGAGCGACTCGGCATCATTCTCCGAACAACGGACAAGATTGACAATCGAGCTGTTGATATCATCGCTTCCGATCTCCATCGTTCGGGACATCCGCAAAACGCCGTTGTTTATTATCAGCATCGTGGACCATCGCGATCCTATGTCTAGCGCCGCCACGACACTCGCTTCCGTATCAACGGTCCGGTCGATCAACCTGTGCAAGGCACGGGAGCGCGTTTCAACCGCCTCGGGTACGAGACCCATCCGCATCAGCAGCTCCACATGCTTCTCGATATTCCTCCTTCTGGTTATGGCGAGGTGGATTCCCAGCTCCCCGCCGCCTTGGAGCTCGTCCACACGGAAATCGTACACCGCATCCTCGACCGGGAAGCTGATGTGCTTCGGCACCTCCCATTTGACAATGTCACCGACCCGCTCTCCCGCGTCAGCGGGTACCGTCAGGAATTTTTCCGTGATATCCCTTTTTGATAATGTCGATACGGTTCGATTCGCCCTGACACCGTATTCCTGCTTTAATCCCCGGACCATCAGGACAAGCCGTTTCTCCTCCGAAATCTCTTCCCCGGCAGCCGGGTTCCGACACTGTGCGGCATTTCGCACAACCGCCGTGCCGTTCTTTCTTTCCAGTTCGACAAGTTTGATCGAACTCGTTCCGATATCAAGGCCGATCACTGAATTCCCCTTCAGGCTCCCCACAACTCCCTTGAAAGTGTTCTGTATCCCAGTAACATTCATCGGCCATTCTCCCGATCAATCGTAATTCCTGCAGTGCATCGTTATCTCGACCAAGGACGTTTCCCGGCTTGTACCGAGGTCCCTGCCGATCTCCAGCATGACACTCACCTTGCCTGTCGCCGAAAAACCCGTAACCCCGTTATCGACCGAGAAGTTACCCTTTACGTAGTCCACCGTAATCGATGAATACGGCGGGACTGTCCGGCCGGGAATCGATCCGGCTCCCGTACACCTGTAGAGAAACGTTCCACTCCCCCCGTTGAAAAAGGAATAGACTATCGAGTCCGCGGGATTTTCGGAAATATGGAACCGCAGCCGCGTCCCGCTTGCATCAACCCACGGGCGAAGGGAATCGGGAACTTCAACCGCGTGTCTCAGCTCGTCGGACATCAGCATCGTCACTTCCCGCCCGATCTGGTTGATCGATTCCCTGCCCTGCGTGTACCAGAGCGACGTCAGAAGATCTATGAACGTGGGTGCGGAAACCGCCGCGATGATGCCGATCACCGATATTGTCACGATCAGCTCGATGAGAGTCACCCCTGCCGTTCCGAAAGGTATGGCTGCGGGGAATGCCCGTCTCAATCCACGATATGTGTGATGAGAGAACATAGCTGCTCCTTGCCCTTCCTGACCTGTATCCTCACTTCCACCAGTGTGGGATTCTTGCCGAATTTCTTGAGGACCGTAACGGTTCGTTTCCACTCGTACTCCCCCGATTTTATCCATTTCGTCGTCTTTGTACCGACACCGAGGTTGATCGTTTCCTCCATCCTGTTCTCGACGAGCCGGGCAGCATTGAACAGATCGTCCTCCTCAACCGATGCGTAAAGGATATGCATCTGCATCGTCGAGAACGAATAGGCGACAAACCCGAGAATCACGATGGTGACAAGAAGCTCCATCAGTGAAAACCCATCCTGATTCCTCATCGATGATCCCGGCAATTTAATCGCACTGCCGCATTTCGATACCATGCAGGCCACCCTCCCCGTCAGAGCGTCGCTCTTTAAACTTCCTTCCAGCTATTCGGCACGCGAGTGATTCTCGTTCCGCCGGGCGGCACAAGACCGGGCGGCAGCGGTTCCGGCACGTAACCGCGTTGATACAGGATCTCTGTCGTCTCGGGCGCCTGGTTCGATTCGAGACCAAATACCCATGCGGCGCCCTTCATCTTGACCTTGCCGGGAACCACCCGGAGCGTGCCACCACAATAGACGAGCCCGTTCACCCTGGTCATCGACCGCAGCACGACCTTGTCTACAGCTATGAGCGACCCGTTGACGGTTGACCGCGAGCCAACATCGATCGCTCCATGCCCCGCGTAACAGACATTGCCGCTCTTCCCGGTTGTCATTCCGATGGTGACTCTCGTGGAAAGCGTTATACCGTCCTGCGCCACAAACCAAATGCCGTCTCCGATCGATGTCCTCGCACCGGCGGTGATCGTTCCGGTGACAGCGACCACCGACGATGCCGCGGCGGCGGTAACGACGCTGTTGTCAGCGATGGTGAGATCACCGTTCACGAACATGCTGTCGCCAAGCTGCAAGGAGCCGATCGACATGCCCCCGCCCGGCTCGGCGGACGCCCTTGCTATCAATGCATCGTACCAGGACGTATCGAGACATGGATTACCCGGCGCCGTGTGTACCGTTATGAACGGAAACAACTGCCCTGTCGTGTAGTGCGCCTTATTCCCTTCCGGGAGAAAAAGCGTTACACGGTCTTCCCTTATCATCGTCGGCTTCCGGATGGTGACGTTTCCATTCGCGTACATGTCCCCGGCAATCCCTGTTGATCTCATGAAAGTCACGTCCTTCTCGTCCGATGTGAACAGCGCGTATCCCTGGGCTTTTTCCGCCGTTATCTCTATCAAGATGTTCCGCTCGAGACCGTTCATGGTTCCCGCCGATGTCACGAACGGTGTCTCTTTGTATGCCTCGTATGACCCCGACGACCCGTCATCGAACGTTACTGTCCGGGGAGCGATCTGGCCGTGTGGCCGTCCGGAGCCGCCATACAGCTTTTCTCCGTACTTCAGTTCCCAGAACGAATCGCTGGTTCCCGCCTCGGCCAGATAAAGCGCTCTGGCCCTGTCCAGCATCACAACTCCGGAAGCAATGTTTTGACTTAGGAACGCGTGCACTGCCAGGGCCAGAGTCCCGAAGATCACGATCGCCATGATCAGGGTTAAAAGCGCTGCTCCCCGGTTATTTTCGCGCAGCATCGACATTCCAAAACAATCACCGGTCCTACGGGCTCGCCACGGGAGTGTTGTGTTTCTCGATGCTGCACTCCACGATGAACTCGTTGGAGCTGATAAGCTTGTACGTGATCTTCCCGCTGCAGGGACACTTCGGAATCTCGTTATTCACGAACATGTCCGTCTTCAGCTCCTTGGGAAGATTCCCTTTGTTCTTTGCGTAGTACATGCTGACCGCGGACCTGATCGTGGCCTGCGCAGCCTGGCACCCGTTGATCTCGGCACTGCTCGTCATGTCGATATACGCCGGGAT
>DAOVFR010000145.1 GCA_030672805.1 Candidatus Krumholzibacteriota bacterium | reverse complement strand
CGACGATGTCATCGATATACTGGTCAGCGAGGGGGCGGATCAAGTCGGGGGGATTTTCCATGCTTTTTCCGGCGGCGTCGAGGAAGCGGTCAAGGTGCTCAAACTCGGATTCAGGATCGGTATCGGCGGCCCCCTGACGTACAGGAATTCCAGGCTGCCCGACGTGGCGGCCCGTCTCCCGTCACAGATGATCGTCGTCGAAACCGATTGCCCGTACCTTCCTCCGCAGCGGTACCGCGGAAAGAGGAACGAGCCTTCTTACGTGAGATACGTCGCGGAAAAACTGGCAGAGATCAGGTCGGTGGATGTCGATGACATCGAACGGGCGACGACGATGAACTACCGCCGCCTTCTTCACGATGATCACGACGATTCGGTGAACATCGCGTACGGGCTTAAAAACAACGTTTACGTGAACGTGACGAATACCTGTACGAACCACTGTGTTTTCTGCGACCGGAGGCGTTTTGACAATTACCTTTACGGTTACAACATGAACCTTGTAACAGATCCCACACCGGACGAGATGGTCGCCGCGGTGCGGGAATCTGCCGCCGGAGATTGCAGGGAAATCGTGTTCTGCGGCTACGGGGAACCATCGACACGCCTTCGGGAGATACTCGAGGCTGCCGGGGAGCTGAAAAGCGCCGGGCTGCCGATCAGGCTGAATACGAACGGGCAGGGAAACCTGATCAACGGGCGGAACATAGTACCCGAGCTGGAGCGTGTCTTCGACAGGGTTTCGGTAAGTCTCAACGCACAGGACGCGCAGACATACATAAGGCTGTGCCGGCCCGATGCCGGATGGAAAGCGTTCGATTCGGTGATCGATTTCATACGGAAGGCCGCAGCATCACGAATGGAATGTTCGGTTACCGCGCTGGACTGCCGCGAGGTCGACCTCGATGTGTGCCGGAAACTCATCGAGCCGATTCGCGGAGCCGTGTTCCGCGGGAGGAAGCACCAGATTGCCCTGTGCGAGGAATAGGGGAAACCATGATGGATGATACGGAGAGATGTTCGCTGTGCGGAGCGGTGATAGAGGGGAAAGCGCTGTCGGTGGCGGGCATGCCGGTGTGCGAAAAGCACCGGGATGAGGCGGAGAAGAGGATCTGGTCGGCGGTAGGCTACTACCGGCGGGACGCTCTCGCAGAGCAGCGAAAGAAGGAACTCGAGCTTAACGGTATCGGCAGCCTCATCGCCAGGTCGTCCGAGCCGCCCGGTTTCAGGCTGCTCATCGAGGAACATGATCGGAGCCTTGCACAGGAGGTCCTCTCGGCACTGGGCGAACGGATCGCTTTCTGCACCGAATGCAGGAGTGAGTTCGATGAAGGAGAACTGTTCTGCCCATCGTGCGGCGCGAAGGTCCCGGAGCGTGACCGTTAGGCGTACGGAATCCGGGTGAACCGCCCGGTGGAGACATTATCGGGCGACCATCGATGGTTGTGCAATTCAGATGGCGAAACCCGGCCTGAACCGGTTTATAAATAATATGGAGGAACAGGTCCCGGTCTCTCGATCGCATTGGAATTCATGTTCGGGTCATCTGCGAAGAAAAGCCTTGGACAGAATTTTCTGGTCTCACCATCGGTGGCACGGAAGATTGTTCGGGCCGTATCACCCCTGCCTGGGGAACTGGTCTTCGAGATCGGGCCGGGCAGGGGCGCGTTGACGGAGCCACTGGCCGAATGCGGAGCCGATGTCGTGGCGTTCGAGATAGATGCCGCGCTCGTTTCGCGTCTCGAAGGGGGCATCGGCGCGCGCGGGAACGTCGAGATCGTGCATGCCGACGTGCAGGATATCGATTTCGATTCTGCGGCGCTCCAGAGAAAGCGGGAGCGTTACGCCGTTGCGGGCAACATTCCATACAACCTGACCAGCTCGATCATGCTTGCTCTTCCCGGATGGAAGGGATGTGGACGGGCGGTGTTCATGGTCCAGAAGGAGGTCGGCGACCGGATTCTTGCATCGCCGGGTGAGAGAAACTGTGGTATTCTTACCGTCTTTCTTCAGAGTTATTTCAGCATTTCGAGGGTGATGAGGGTCAGGCCCGGCTCTTTTCTGCCGAGGCCCAAGGTAGATAGTATCGTGCTGAAGTTGGAACCGAAGAACGGGGACGCCGGCCCGGCCGACAGGGATGGTTTTCTCGCGTTCATCAAGCATTGCTTCTCGCAGCGAAGGAAGAAGCTCCGCAATAACCTCCGTGACATGGGGTGCATGGTGGATGCAGGCGACCCGGATGAGATCGGGCGCAGATCGGACGTCGATCTCGAGCAGCGCCCCGAAGAATTGGACCTCGATTCCTGGTTCAGGCTTTTCGGAGCGTGCGGCAAACTGAAAGGGTCTCGATGAAGGAGTGCGCGAAGTGGGTGATCGTCTCGCTGGCGCTCCTTGTCCCGGCGCTCCCGGCGGGCGGCGCGCGCGCACAACAGTCCTCCCTGGCCGATTCCATCGCGGCGGCCGATGAAACCACCGAAGACGAGGCGGACTCGACGCGGGTCGACCGCATCAAGCCGGTCTGGACATCGAGTATGAGGGCGGGTTTCTCGGACCTCTCGCTCGGCAGCACGATGCTTATCAAGCTGGACCCGGGATGCGACTGGCTCGTGAACGGTTCGGTGAACATAAACAAGCAGACCTACCGGGGCCGTGATGTGGAGGGCTTGAGCGAGACGATGACGGCCAATGCAACAAAGCTTCTTCCCGGTCTCTTCATGTTCAACGCCGCGATGGTCGAGATGTACAACAAGAAGACGACGCTCGGGATGTCAAGGTATGGAAAGGACATCGTATTCGACAGCAAGAATATAAACATGAAGATGACGGTGGACAGGAAGTTCCTGAAAGCCAGCAGGTCTCAGATCCAGGTAAATGGAAGCCTGAACAGGGGTCTCGAGGACTTCAAGTTCGACAGCGAGATGATGGGGGGAGCCGGCGGGTTCCTCGGGTACAGTATCGGTGATTATCTCGATGTGTGCGGGGGAATCGGCGCAAGCAGCTCGCGCGAAAGCAGCGAGATCGGGCCGGTCAAGTTCGACGGGCTGACCAGCCGGATGGACAGCATCGGGGCGTACCTGAAGTGCGGCAAGGGGAAAGAAAAGCTTATAGACGCGAAGTACACGAGGCGGAAGGGAGTGAAACGGGTTGTGAACCTGCCGAAGGGCAACTACCTCCAGGTGCTCGACGACCCGGAATCGGCCCTTCGTGAGGAATCACACCGCAGGACGGAGAACTTCGAGCTGAAATCGTTCGTTCAGCCGTTCGGGTTTCTTTCGATCAGGGTGAATTTCAAGCACGGGTTCAGCCGAATGAAGAACATGGTCGACGAGCGGCTCGACAGGGAATCGGAGAACAGCGAAATAGCAACTACGGCGAGGTACCAGTATGCGAGCAGGGGCACGGCCACGGTGACGATACAGAACGCGAAAAGCTCGGACGACAGGGGGCCGCAGTCGATTTCGAGCTATGACGAGAAGGCGAAATCGGTGGCTGTTTCCATATCGCACTTATTCGCCGACTCGCTGTCGGTCAGCATCAGGGGCGCGAGCTCGCTCAAACAGAAGTTTTTCAAGAAATACGAGCAGAACCCGCGGGACGCCGACGTGCTGAGTTATTACGGGAGCGCGCTGCTGAAATCGAAGCTGTTCGAGCGTATCTCGGTGGTGATCGACGTATCGGCGGGCCGGTACGAGCGTGTCAATATCGACAGGAGCCTCTCGGGAGACAATCGCTTCGAGTACAATTACAAGCTGTCGCCGAGCTATACCGTGAAGCCGTCTGGCTGGATCGAACTTAAACAGAAATACACGATCAAGATCGATTACACCGATTTCGTGTACAGGGCCGAGGAGAACTTCCTCAACCGGAACACGACGGTCGAGACGATGGCAAGTTTCAGGATCAAGAGCTCGATCACTTGCCGCTTCAAGCACCTGTACCTGCTGAAAGATACAGGCAGTTACCGTGAACGGGGCGGGGGAGAGCGGGCCTACAGCCCCTTCGGGGAGGACATCGACAATGACCTCGGTTTGGCGTTGATGTACACGCCCAGTGAAGGGTTCGAGGTGCTGGCAAAGGCCGATTTCAGAAACCAGAAGAGCAACCAGCTTGGGGATATAGGGGGACGGACGGGTGTCATATCCTCGGTAATGTACGATTCGGGCGGGCTTGTACTGGGTTTCAAGAGGAAGCGGAAGTTCGCCGGAAAGGGCGAGGTGGACCTCGACGTGTCGTATGTAAGACGTTTTGGGCCGAACCTGGCCGAAATAGCGAGGGAGTACTGGGATGTCGACGCCAGTATCACGTACAACTTTTAGGAGCCATGCGATGAAAAGAAAAATCTTCATGACCGTGTTTCTCGCCTGCCTGCTCGCCGCGGCCGGCGGCTGTATCTTCGAGCCGAGGGAGCCGCAGGAGCCCGGCGAGGGAGAAGAGGACTGCTGGCAGGTGCCGACCCAGGCGAAAATCGTGTTTTCCAATCTCGAGTGCGGGTTCAGATCGCTCGCCAACTCGAGCTACATGAGATCGATCAGTGAAGATTACATGCTCGTTCCGCGCGACGAGGACAGGACACAGGTAATTGCCCAGGTCGGGAGCGACGTCTACGAGGGGTGGAACAAAGACGCGGAGGAAGCGGTTCTGACCCAGATCAAGGGCGATTATGCCGCGGACCGTTCCGTACGGTACGGCGATGCCCAGGGAGAATTCGAGGATTCGAGCATCGAGGGTTCGAATGCATGGTTCAAGGGGGAGTACCTCGTTGTCCTGAAGAGTGGCGGTCAGCAGCCCGACACACTTTCGGGAATAGCATTCTTCCACATGGAGAAGGGTTCTCAGGGCTGGGTGATGACGAAGTGGGAGGATTTCGATATCAACGGGCCCTACCCGACCGTCGGCTATTTCTGGGGGATCACGAGGGGGGGGTCATAAGGCCCTTGAAAGGCGCCATGTCACCGTGCACGTAAGATATACCGGATAAATATTTGCGGGCTTGCAAATCCGGCCGAAAGGTGATAGTATTTACGCAGGAGGAAAAAAATGATATCGAACAAGCTGAAAATCCCGATCGCTTCAATGCTCGTTCTGAGTATGTTCTACTCATTCGGCTGTATACTGAACCCGAAGGAGGACCCGGAGCCGCCTCCGCCGCCGAAGCCGTGGCCAAAGGCCACAACAGAAATTATCGTAATAGATAACCTGCTACGCTCATACGCGGATAAGAACTATGTCGAGTATGGCAAGCTGCTTCATGAGCAGTACGAGTGGCACATGCAGGAAGATCCGGAGACGCACGAAATAGAGATCTGGGACAGAACGATGGACGTGGGAGCCGTGACGAACATGTTCAATGCGGCGAAGGGAAGGCCGCCCGAGGGCAAGCCCGCAATCGAGCGGATATCGCTCGATATCTACGGGGGCCAGTGGGAAGGGGTCGATTCCGTCGCTGGCGAGTACTGGCCCGGCTCGTGGAGCTATGACGCCCAGTACAGCATCGAGGTCGTTATCGGCGAAACGACGTATCTCGGCAATGACAAGGTTTTGTTCCTTATCGTCCCCGTCGTAACGGGCAGTGATACGCTGTTCCAGATCCGCATGACATACGATTACGAACAGCAGCACTAGTATAGTGTTTCCTTTGCACCGGCAGAAGCCCCCGCTATATAGCGGGGGCTTTTTCATGGGTGGTGGGGTCTGGAGGGCCGGCGGGGAAAAGCCCGCTGTTCCTGAGTGCCGTGCATCTTGACAGCGGGCACGCGGGGAACATATAGTTCTCATGCCCGTCCCGGTGAAGTGGTGCCGTTCGAACTTACAGGGAGCCGCATGACAAGAAGACGACCCAGAGAGGGATCCGGTCTGTGGACGATCGCCGTCGTTCTTGCGGTGCTCGTCGTCGCGGCGATTGCGTTCGTCAGGTTTCTCCAGACCGAAAGGGGAGAAGCGTTTCTTCTAGATACCGGCTTTGGCGGCAGGTACGAAAAAGTGCAGAGATCGCTCGGCGTCAGGATAGTTTCGGCGCTCGAAGAGGCGGGGATCGGGCGGAAACAGATCAGCGAGGAGCACGAATCAAACGTTCCCGATGCGGTTGTGGTGCTGCGCGTGAAGGTTCCACGTGAAGCGTCCCTCGTCTGGATAAATAACAGGATCGACAGGGCAATATCGGCCGGTGGCGGGAGGGTCAGGACGTGCCGGGAGGATAGAGGCGGACAGCAGATCACGATGCTCATCGGGACGCGCCGGAAGGTGACGCACCGGTGCGTTATCCGGAAGGGGCGCTTGCCGGGCAAGCCCGCGCGGGAGCGGCCGGCGGGCCCCGCCCTGGCCATACTCGTGGATGACTTCGGGTACTCCAACGGAAAGCTCGTAAAGGAGTTTCTCTCGCTCGGCGTGCCCCTGTCGGTGTCGGTCATTCCCGGTCTGCGCTATTCCGAGGCGATCTGCAGGCAGGGAATCGAGGCGGGCATGGATGTGATCTGTCACCTGCCGATGGAACCGGAGCGGGGTGCCGATGCTGCGCAAGCTCGTGATCGTGGCGGTGCTGCTCGCGGTGATCGCCGCTGCGGCATTCTGGTTCATCACCATGCCGGAGACCGTGTCCGCGGACGCGC
>DAOVFR010000102.1 GCA_030672805.1 Candidatus Krumholzibacteriota bacterium | reverse complement strand
GAGCTCGACGTGATCTCGAAGATGGACTTCGCGGGCTACTTTCTCGTCGTTTGGGATATCGTCCGCGCGGCAAGGGAAAAGGGCATACTCGTCGGGCCGGGAAGGGGGTCGGCGGCGGGAAGCGTCGTGTGCTACGCACTGGGGATCACCTCGATCAACCCTCTCGAGAACGGACTTCTCTTCGAACGGTTCCTCAACCCCGATAGGGTGTCGATGCCCGATATCGACGTCGATTTCTGCGACGAACGGAGACAGGAGGTCATCGACTACGTCGTTCATAAATACGGCAGTGAAAACGTTTGCCAGATCATTACCTTCGGGAGAATGGCGGCACGGGCGGCGGTCCGCGACGTGGGCAGGGTCCTCAAGGTTCCTTACGGGGATGTCGACAAGCTTGCGAAGATGATTCCGGGCCAGCCCGGGACGACACTCACAAGGGCGATAAAAACGGTGCCCGAATTCAAGGACAGGTACAGGAACGATCCGACGGTTAAACGCTTGATCGATCTTTCCCTCTCGCTCGAGGGGATGGCCCGGCACGCTTCGACACATGCGGCGGGTCTCGTGATTACCCCGACGCGGCTGGTCGACCATGTGCCGCTCTTCCGCTCGAACAAGGGCGAGGTCACGACGCAGTACGAAATGAAGATCCTCGAGGAGATCGGCATCCTGAAGATAGATATCCTCGGCCTCAAGACGCTCTCGCAAATTGAGAGGACGATCGAGTTGATACTGAACCATTACGGGACGGAACTCGACATGAAAGATATCCCGCTCGATGACGGGAAGACCTTCGAGCTGCTCCAGAAGGGACAGACGATCGGTGTCTTCCAGCTCGAGAGTTCAGGCATGAGAGATCTTCTACAGCGGATAGAGCCGTCGACGTTCGAGGATGTCACGGCGGTGAACGCGCTGTACCGCCCCGGACCACTCGGCAGTGACATGGTGTCCGATTTCATCGAGTGCAAACACGGCAGGAAAAAGATCGCGTACGCACACCCGAAGCTTGAATCGATCCTCCGGGAGACGTACGGTGTGATCCTTTACCAGGAACAGGTCATGCGGATTGCCAGTGAACTGGCGGGGTTTTCACTCGGGCAGGCGGATATACTGAGACGGGCGATGGGCAAGAAGAAGAAGAAGGTCATGGAGGAGCAGCGCGAGCGCTTCATCAAGGGAGCGGTCGAGAGGGACGTTTCACTAAGGCAAGCCCGCAAGATTTTCGACCTGATGGCATTCTTCAGCGGGTACGGGTTCAACAAGTCACATTCGGCCGCCTACGCGATGATCTCGGTGATCACGTCATATCTCAAGGCCCATTATCCCGATGCGTTCATGGCGGCGACGATGACGTGCGACATGGGGGATACGGGCAGGCTCGTGATTCTTCTCGACGAGTGCAGGAACCTCGGGCTCGTGATTCATCCACCCGATATCAACTACGGCGGCGAAAAGTTCAATCTCTCGAACGGCGAGATAACGTACGGGCTTGCTGCGATCAAGAACGTCGGCGCCCAGGCGGTGCGCGCGATCGTCGACGAGAGGAAGGACGGTCCCTACGTGGATCTCTACGATTTCTGCGACCGCGTCGATCTCCGCTCTGTAAACAGGCGCGTCATCGAGAACCTGATACAGAGCGGAGCGATGGATTGCCTCCCCGGTTCGAGATCACGGAAGATAGCGACACTCGACAGGATTCTCGCGCAGGCCCAGAAGCGGCAGCTCGAGCGTGAGCGCGGGCAGATCGATCTTGGTTTCTTCGCGGGAGACTCGGCCACCGATACGATCCGGCTCGAGAACGTTCCCGAGTGGGAGGAGCGCGAGCGGCTCCACCGGGAGAAGGAATCGCTTGGTTTCTACTTCTCGGGGCATCCTCTCGAACACTTGCATGGCATGCTCGCGCCGCTCATCCGCGTAGACAGCCTTACACTGCCCGGGAAGAAAGACCGCGAACACGTGGTGCTCGCCGGTCTCGTGAGCGACGTCAAGGTGATTCTGGATCGCAAGGGGAACCCGATGGCGTTCGTAACGGTCGAGGACATGCACGGTTCCTACGAGCTGATCGTTTTCTCGAGTTGCTACCAGAAGCACAGAGCAAAGCTCCAGCAGGACAGCATTATCGTGGTGAGGGGAAAAATCTCGGTAAAGGAGCGGGCCGATAACAAGGTGATCGCTGATGAGGTTTACTCGATCGACGAGGCGTTTGTCTCCCTGTCGAGGAAGATGCACCTGACGATCCGTTCCGATTCGTTCGGTGAAAGAGAGCTTGCAGACATCAAAGCGATTCTTTTACGCTATGCCGGCGAGCGCGAGGTGATCTTCCACTGGCGTGAGAACGGTAAGGATACGGTTGCCGTCCTCGCCCGCAACATGAAGGTGACGCCCGGCCTCTCGCTGTTCGATGAACTGAAGAAGATTACGGGGGTGGAACATGTCGAGGTTTCGTTATAACACTATGTGGGCCCTGGCGGCGCCGGTGATCGCAGTGTTGATTGCCGCGTCCGGGGGAACATGCCAGACGTACGATTCATCACGCGACGAGACATACGGCCAGGCGCTGGAAGAGATCCGTCTGGTGGACAGCCCGACCGCCGGGATCATTCCCCACGGGGGATACCTTTTCTTCGGGTCCATCGGTCCGAACAGCTCGCTGCTGTTCGGCGTCAAGATCGGGTTCCACGACCGGCTGATGGTGGGAGTTTCCTTCGGGCTTCAGAAATTCGTCGGCAGGGGGGAAATAGTACTTAACGAGAAGCCCGGTTTTGAGGTCAGGCTGCGGATGATCGAGGAAGGCGAGACGAACCCCGCGCTGGCCCTCGGCATCGACACGCAGGGGGAGGATTCGTACATAGAGGAGAACTGGCGTTACGAACGAAAATCGAAGGGGTTCTACATCGTTTTCAGCAAGAACTATACCCTGTTTCGCGACTTCTCGCTCCACGGGGGAATCAACTACTCGCTGGAGAACGAATTCGAGGAAAGCGTCAATTTCTTCGGCGGCATGTCGTGTGAGTTCATTACCGGTTTCAGCGTCCTGCTCGATTACAACGCGGCGATGGACGACGACGATTCGGAGATCGAATCGAGCCTGACGAGGGGAAAGGGCTATTTCGACGCTGGTCTCCGGTTCGATTACATGGAGAACCTGAGGATGAAAATCCTGTTCCAGGATCTCCTCGGCAACTATATTCCGGACAACGGCGTGGCACGGAGTATTGAAATCTACTACGTCAATTATTTCTAGAACAGGTTCGAAATGGGTGTAAGAATGCTGGAATTCGAAAGTCCAGTCTATGAGCTCGAGGGGAGGATCGAGAAACTCAAGCGCGGCGGATGCTCCGAAAGCTCGTCGGAGGTCGCCCGCCTCGAGGAAAGGCTTCAGGATCTGGAGAGGCGGATCTACAGGGATCTTTCCCCCTGGGACAGGGTGCTGCTTGCAAGGCACCCGCAGCGGCCGACGACGCGCGACTATATCAGCATGATATGCGACGATTTTCTCGAGCTGCACGGAGACAGGTGCTTCGGGGATGATACCGCCATTATCGGAGGGATAGCCAGGATCGAGGAGAAAAGGCTAATGGTCGTCGGACACGAGAAGGGCAGGAACACGAAGGAGAAGATCAGGAGAAACTTCGGCATGGCCCGTCCCGAGGGGTTCAGAAAGACCCTGAGGCTTATGAGGATGGCCGAGAAATATTCCCTGCCGATAGTGTCGTTCATCGACACCCCCGGGGCATATCCGGGTGTGGGAGCCGAGGAAAGAGGGCAGTCGCGGGCGATCGCGGAAAATCTGAAGGAGATCTTCGACATAGCGACTCCCGTCGTCGTGGTGATCATCGGGGAGGGTGGAAGCGGGGGGGCCCTTGCCCTCGCGGTGGGGGATCGCGTGCTGATGCTGGAGAATGCCGTCTATTCCGTGATCTCACCGGAGGGATGCGCGGCTATCCTGTGGAAAAGCAAGGAGCGGGCTCCCGATGCTGCTGCGTCTCTGCGGCTTACCGCACGGGACTGCCTCGAGTGCGGCGTCGTCGATACGGTGATCGAAGAGCTGCACGGTGCATCTCATCGCGATCCCGAAGGTAACGCGGCGGTGGTCAAGCGGGAATTGCTCGCGTTCATCAAGGAGCTCGAGGACCTGCCGGCCGACGTGCTCCTCGGGGCAAGACGCGAGAAATACTTCTCCATCGGCTATTTCGAGGGAAAGGGTATCTGATCCCCGGAAGTTGCATGAAGCGTTTTAGGGCTTGACCGAAGGTTCCGGGATTCTATATAATTATAGAGCCAGCCTATTAAGCGAGGTCAGAAAACATCTGTGTTGCATGTCCCTGATGGGAAAGAGTTGAGCTTTCCATGTCTATCAGGGTTTTTTTTAGGGGGAAAACGGATGATCAAGAAGGAGCTTCTCGATATCCTTGCCTGTCCCAAGTGCAAGGAGAAGGTTGTTCTGAACGAAGACGGATCTTACCTGGTATGCGGGAAGTGCCGGCTGCGGTATCCGATAGAGGATGATATTCCGATCATGCTGATCGACCGGGCCGAGACCATGAAATAATGCAGTGGCGGAGGTTTTTCATCTTTGTGTCTCTTCACGCACATTGCTGCCGGGGCGATGGCCGGGGCGCTGTCTCCCAGCCCCTTCCTGGCGCCGGTTTTCGGTCTCGGAAGCCACGTGCTTCTCGATGTTATCCCGCATTACGATTTCGAGAACTTGAAGATCGAATTCCTGTTCACGGGATTGATCCTTGCCGCACTCTTCGTATCCGGCGCATACAATACTGCGATACTGCTCGGCGTTGGATTCGCCGTTCTCCCGGATCTGGAGAACCTGTTGTGGAAACTTGGGTGGATCAGGGACGAGCAGAAGATCTTCCCGGGCCACAGGATCATCGTACGCCACGGAAGGGTCACCGGCAGGTTGAACCTGCTGTTCCAGTTCATGATCGCGGCGCTGTGTATGATTTTTCTTGCAGGGCGGTCGGTATGAGAACGGCTCTCGTCTCGTTGATCCTGGTTTGTTTTGCCGTTACGGCGGCGGCAGCGGATTTCTACCGCGTCGTTTCGTATACCAGCAGCAGCGTCACGGTCGAGGTAACGACCGGCGATCCTGTAATCGTGCCCCTCGACGAATCCGGGCAGCCGCGGATCTGCAGGGTGTCGCTTCCCAGGTTTTTCCCTTACGCGGACGAGGGAGCACCGGTGCTGCCCGCGCGGCGTCTCGTGTTCGAGGTACCGCACCGCTCAGGCGTGCGCCTCGATATCGTCGATGCCGACGCAAGGGAACTCGAAGGGATATTGCCCGAGGTCTACTTCGAGGGCGGTGCTCCTCCGGATAGGCAGCGCAGGGTCCTCGGCGATCCGCGTCTGCAGGTCGAGACCCGGTTTGCGCGGCTTGCTTCCATTGAGGTATTCAGGCGGAGATACCTCGCCATGGTCGATCTGCATCCCGTGGTGTTCGATGCGAAAGCTCAGAAGCTGATACACGCGAAGCGATTCGTTTTCCGGCTCTCGTTCAAGCCCGCGCGGACGAGCGAGGGCGGAGGCGGTTCCGCGGTCCAGGCCTTCGGACCTCTCGCTGTCAATGAACTGCAGGCGCGCGCGTGGCGTTCCACGCGTTCCGTTGGAGCCCGGATACAGAGGACTCCGTTCGAATTCTCGATGTCGGACAGCTGGGTGAAGCTACACATCAGCAACAGGGGTGTTTACTGTATCACGTACAACGATCTCCTTGCGGCCAACGTCAACCCGCTCGGTATCGATCCCGCGACGCTCCGGATCTTCTCCGGAGGCCCCATGAAGCAGCCTCCCGCCATAATCGACGGGGGAAGCTTCGCCGAGGATTACCATTTTACCGAGAATGCGGTCCTGTACCTGGGGACCGATTCGGGGAGCTTCGCCGCAGGTGATTCGATTCTCTTCTATGCGGTCGGTGTCAAGGGATGGTTGAACGACATCGATGCGTCCGCCGACTATCGTGAGTATTACGTTCATCCTTACGAGACGCAGAACATCTACTGGATGACGTGGGGCGGGACGTTTTCCGGCGGCCCGCGGCGAATGGACGTGCGGCAGGTGTCCCCGACGGGCGGTAACGGCACGTTACGCGTAACGACGTACCGCGAGCGGCTGCACGTGGAGGAAGACAAGCTCCACGACCCGGTCTATACGGACGATTTCTGGTACTGGCGCGGCCTGAGGGGCATCAGCGCTCCGTCGTTCACCGACCGGTTCAACCTTTCGGATCCTGTCGGTGCAGAGGGAATGCTGAGGTCGATCGGCTACGGCACGTCGAGGCTTCATCACAGGGCAACGTTCTACCTGAACAGTGTATATGTCGATACACTCGCATGGAACCATACCACCTGGGGATACTTTCCCGACAAGATGCCGATTCTCGAGAAGACAGTTGCCAATCTTGTCAACGGGCAGAACACGCTGCACATCCATTTCGACAACCTTTCCACGGATGACGATATGTACGTCCAGTGGTACGAGATGTTCTACGAGCGCTTCCTCGGCGCATTATCGGGCAGGCTAGATTTTTATGCTCCCGAGACGACGGCGACCGCCAGGTTCAAACTGACCGGTTTCACCGCGGGTCAGCGGACGTTCCTGTTCGACGTGACGGATCACACGACGCCTGTCAGGCTGACGGGGTGGGAGCATGCCGCCGACAGCGTCACGTTCGAGGATGACTTGAGCGGCTCGACCATGCACTACCATGCCGTGAACGCCGCCGGGATCGGGAAACCCGCGATGGAGCTCGTCAGCGTCCCGTCGCTGCGCGACGATCCGGTCTGCCCGCACATGGTCATCGTCCATCCCGAACGATTCGGGGATGCAGCCCTTGTCCTGCGCAATCACCGGTCGAGCAACCTCGGTGAAATTCCGAATCCTGTCGTGAGAGCGGTGGACATCGAGGATATATACGATAATTTCTCGGGCGGCCTGAAAGACCCGATTGCGATCCGTAATTATATGAAATTTCTCTATGACAACTTCGACGAGGGTGGAGAACCGGTCATCAGCTATCTCCTCCTGTTCGGTAACGGTCATTACGATGCCAGGAATATCCTCGGGAAGGGCGCCGATTTCGTACCTTTCTATATGGACATATTTCGCTCGGAACGTGAGGCGATCGAGAACGACGAGTACCTGTCGAGACTCGACGATGGAGAGGACGGTCTTCCTGACATCGCGGTAGGGAGGATGCCCGTGAGATCCGGGGACGAGGCGAACCGGTACGTGCGGTGGATCATCGATTACGAGGAGAATGGAGAGCTGGGACCGTGGCGGAACAAGGTGATCATGCTGGCCGATGACGAACACTCGTACGGCACCGATTATGATTTCACCTTCATTGTCGACGCCGAGGAGATGAGCTCCGATCCGGACAAGAAGGTCTTTCCCGGTATGATCGATTTCAAGAAGATCTACCTGCGGGAGTATCCGAACGTCGGCAAGCCAAAACCGGCGGCAAAGAAAGACCTGCTCGACGAATGGAATGACGGAGTCCTGATCGTCAATTTCGCCGGTCACGGTTCGGCTGACCAGATGACGGACGAACTGGTCATGGTCAAAAGCGATATCTACTCACTCCTGAACAGGCCGAGAGCGCCCCTGTTCCTTGCCTTCTCGTGCACGGTCGGGAACCTTGACTCGCCGTACAACAGGAGTATCGGCCAGGAGCTTGTCACGTTCGACCGTGGTGGAGCGATCGCCGCCATCGCCGCGATCGCCCCAACGATCGGATGGGGCAACACCCCGCTGAACAGGTTGACGCTGGGTTTCCTGTTCACCTCACTTGACAGCACGGGCGCCGAGTCCCTCGGCTGGGCACTTCGGATGGGGAAGATATACAGCAGTCTCAGCAACCGGAACGACGAGAAGTACGCGTTGATAGGGGACCCGGCAATGCGCCTCAGTCTCCCCGCCTATCCCGTAGAGCACGGGTTGGCTCTTGTCGATACGATGTACACCGGACATCGATACCACGTAAGCGGCGAGGTGAAGCATGGCGGTGAAGTGCTTGCCTCGTTTAACGGTATCGCCGATATCGTCGTGCAGGAGGCG
>DAOVFR010000283.1 GCA_030672805.1 Candidatus Krumholzibacteriota bacterium | reverse complement strand
CTTGGCCTGATTTTCTACATGCTCCTCCATATCTGGGTGATATCGCACCTGATTGGAGGAAGTGAATCGTTCGACGGCATCATGGAGCAGTTCAACAACCCGCTTTTCAAGTTTCTCGAAGTCGGGTTGATCGGTGTTATCCTGTATCACCTCTTCAACGGTCTCAGGGTGACGCTGATCGATATGGGAATCCTGGTCGAAAAACAGAAGTTGCTGTTTGGCATCTGCGTTGTCGTATGGCTAGCGACATGGGCTATCTTCGCCACGGTCATGGTGCGGCTTTTCATGGGTCACGCACCCAGTTGATGAAAGGAGGGGCGAAATGACGTACAAGGAAAAGGTCCGGGCGGGCGGCGCGCTCCTCTGGTTCTTCCAGAGGGTGACCGGCGTCTACCTGGCAGTGATTCTGTTTATACACGTGCTGAATCTTCACGTGCTTCTCGGGGAGGAGCTTAGCTTCGAGGCGGTCGCCGGCCGTGTCGCAACACCTCTCTGGAAGACGGTCAATATATCGTTTCTCGTGGTGGCCCTCTTCCACGGCCTCTACGGGTTGTGGATCGTCCTCGACGATTACATCCACAGGGGGTGGCTCAGGGTATTCATTTTCGGCATTATCTCTCTTGTCGCCCTGGTCTTTGTCACCCTGGGGGTTCTGACGATCCTTCCTTTCCAAGTCGGAGGTTAACGAGTCATGGCACAGTTTGATCCCGAAACCATTCATGACATTGAAGGTGTGCCGGTTCATAGCGTGCACCGGCACGACGTGATCATCGTGGGAGCGGGGCTGGCGGGGATGAGGGCGGCGGTCGAAGCCTCACGGGAGTACGACGTCGCGGTGCTGAGCAAGGTCTTTCCGACGCGGTCCCACAGCGGCGCCGCGCAGGGCGGGATCGCGGGAGCCCTGGCGAACGAGGAAGAGGACCACTGGGAATGGCACATGTTCGATACGATCAAGGGAAGCGATTACCTGGGCGACCAGGACGCGATCGAGATCCTCGTGAAAGAAGCCCCCGTTGTGGTGCGCGAGTTCGAGCATTACGGCGCCGCCTTCTCGCGGACGCCGGACGGAAGGATCGCGCAGCGGAAATTCGGCGGACATACGAAGGACTTCGGTCGCGGCGGCCCGATACTCCGGGCCAACTATGCGGCCGACCGGACGGGACACGTGCTTCTTCACACCCTGTACGAGGTTTGCGTGAAGACCGGTGTACGGTTCTACTCGGAGTACTATGCGCTTTCCCTGATAGTGAAGGACAACGTCTGCCGCGGCGTCGTTGCCTGGGACATCTTGAACGGCGGCATTCACGTCTTCCACGCCAAGACCGTTATGTTCGGCACTGGCGGCTATGGGAAGTTATTCAAGATCACGTCGAACGCGCTGGCCAACACCGGTGACGGTCTGAGTCTCGTTCTCAGGGCGGGTCTTCCGCTCGAGGACATGGAGTTTGTCCAGTTCCACCCGACCGGTCTCTACCTGCAGGGGATTCTCGTGAGCGAGGCGGCCCGAGGCGAGGGAGGGTATCTCGTCAACGACAAGGGCGAACGGTTCATGGAAAGGTACGCGCCGGACAAGATGGAGCTTGCCCCGCGCGACCTCGTCTCGCGTTCGATACAGACCGAGATCAACGAGGGCAGGGGTATAGGCGGCAAAGATTACGTCCACATCGATCTCCGACACCTCGGCACGGAGAATATCATGAAAAAACTGCCGCAGATACATGAGCTGGCGTGGAAATTCCTTCACGTCGACTGCACGAAGGACCCGATTCCGATACAGCCTACGGCCCACTACTCGATGGGCGGCATACCGACGAACAAGGACGCGGAGGTGCTCGCCGACGGCAAGGAAAAAGTGGTGACCGGCTTCTATGCAGCCGGGGAATGCGCCTGCGTGAGCATTCATGGCGCGAACAGGCTCGGCACCAACTCGCTGCTCGAGGCATCGCTCTTCGGCAGGCGGGCCGGCAAGGCGATCGTGCGTTTCCTGCGAGAGACGCGTGAATTCCCCGCACTGCCGTCCGATGCGGCGAAGAAAGCTATCGAGGAAGTCGAATCACTTCTCTCGTCGGGCGGGAGCGAGAAGGTCGGGGCGCTGAGGGAAGAGCTTCAGGAACAGATGATGCGCGACTGCGGCATCTTCCGTACCGGGGAGAAGCTCACCGCGATGCTCGATGAGATCCACAAGCTCGAGGAACGTTACAGAAACATACAGATCGATGATAAAAGCGGCACATTCAACTATGATCTTCTCGAGGCGATCGAACTGGGACACATGCTGGACTTTGCCGAGATCGTAGTCTCCGGCGCGATCGCGCGGAAGGAAAGCAGGGGCGCTCACAGCCGCACCGACTTTCCGAAGAGAGACGACGAGAAGTGGCTCAAACATACGCTGGCCTGGAAGAAGGACGGCGGCATCACGTTCGACTACAAGCCGGTAGTGATCACCAGATTCCAGCCGAAAGAGCGTGCGTATTAAAGGAGGACCCGGAATGGCAATGGTTACATTCAAGATCAATCGGTTCAATCCGGACGATGAACTCCGGGGTCACTACATGCAGGAATACGCACTCGACGTCATGAAGGGTTGGACGGTTCTTGATTGCCTGAACGAGATCAAGTGGAAACAGGATGGCACGGTCACGTTCCGACGCTCGTGCCGGAGCGGCATATGCGGCTCGTGCGCGATGACGATAAACGGTGTGAACAACCTTGCCTGCGAGGTGCAGGTCCTGGCGCTGAAGACCGACACCATCACGGTCGAGCCCCTGCGAGGCTACCCGGTGATCAAGGACCTTGTTGTTTCGCTCGACCCCCTTGTGAAAGGGATCATGGCGGTCAAGCCGTACCTTATAGCGAATACGCCGCCGCCGACCGACCAGGAGCGCCTGCAGAGCCCCGAAGAGCGTGCCAAGCTCGACGGCCTGTACGAATGCATCCTCTGCGGCTCCTGCACATCGA
>DAOVFR010000282.1 GCA_030672805.1 Candidatus Krumholzibacteriota bacterium | reverse complement strand
CATGTGGTGATCGCAGCTCTCTTCCGAAGGCACTGACCCGGGCCGGGAATGATCTCTCAACCATTCGCGCCGGCCCACTCGATCTTCACGTTCAGCCGGTCAGTGTCGTAGGAAGCGTCGACGTCGACGAGCCGCGGCGATTTCCCGATCTCCCGCAGCGGGACCTTGGTGAGCCTCGAATGCTGGAGGGCAATCATGAATCCCGACTCCCCGTTTTTCAGCATTTCCACCGCATTGTATCCGAACCGCCTTCCTATCTGCCGGTCCTTCTGCGACGGCGACGCGCCGCGCTGCAGGTAGGCGAGCGCCGTATACCGGGTGTGGGAGAACTCGTGGTCGAGAAGCCCCTTGAGGTAGTTTCCGACACCGCCGAGGCTGTAGTGGCCGAACTCGTCAAGCTTGCTGTCCCTGCGGACCGCATCCTCACCCAGGATGTGCGTCCCTTCCGCCACGATGACGATCTTGTAGCGGTTCTCGAATCCCAACTGCTCGCTTTCCTCGAGACGCTGATTGATAACGCCTACGAGCTTCTCGAGCGTGAACGGATACTCCGGAATCAGGATCACATCGGCAAACGCGGCCTCACCGCCCCTGAGAGCGAGCCACCCCGAGTGCCTCCCCATCACCTCTACCAGAAAGATTGTCTGGTGGGATTCCGCCGTGTGGGCGATCCTCTCGGCGCCGTCGCAGATAACGTTCAGCGCCGTGTCGTACCCGAGGCTGTACTCGGTCCCGTAAAGATCGCGGTCGATTGTCTTGGGAATTCCAACGACCGGGACCCCGCGCTCGGACAACACACCCGCTGCTCCAAGGGTATCCTCGCCCCCGATGGCGATGACGGCGTCCAACCCGAGTTTGGCGATGTTCTCTTTCACGATATCGGTCCTGTCGTTTTCCTCGGAAACCGGATTTGTTCTGCTGCATTGCAGCTTGCTGCCTCCGAGCCGGCTGTACTCGCGGATAATCTCCGGACCGAGAGCGACAACATGGTCATCATTCTCGCGGATCGAGAGCGCTTCCCACCCGCGCTTGAGACCGATGACCTCGAACCCGAGCTTCGTCGCTCTCTCGACGACACCCGCAATCGCGGGGTTCAGACCGGGAGCATCACCCCCACCCGTCAACACTCCGATTTTCATGTTTCCTCCTTGAAAAAAATGCCACGTTGATTGGATACGATTCCTGGATCAGTGTCCCCATGCCCCCGCCTTCGGATGCGGAACCTTTAACACTCCTCATTTCGTTTCAGAAATTCCTCGAAGGTCATCTCCTGCTTGTAACAGCCTTTGTTGATATACCGGAGGAACGGCAGGAACCTTTCAGGCGGCACGTAACCGGGGACAACCGTGATCAGATCGCCATTCCTGTCAAGGTAGGCGAGTGACGGATACCCGCGGACGCCGAAAAACCGTGTAAGCTCCACGGGTGTGTATGTCTTTCCCTTGTAGTTGAGCTTTACCTTTCTACTCTCGGAGTCTATCCGTATTGCGACGAAGTTCTCTGAAAGATACTTGCTCACATGCGTCCGGGAGAAGGTTTTCTCGTCCATCACCTTGCACCACCGGCACCACGAGGTATAAAAATCTATGACAACGGGCTTTTCCTCACGGGCGGCCTGCGCCATTCCGGCGTCGAACGTGACCCATTCGCTACCGCCGACCGTGCCTTCTTTCTTCCCGCAGCCGATTGCGAGAAGGGCCGTCAGAATCAGCACGCTTGCCGCTATTCTTATCTTCATGAGGGCGCCTCCTTTTGCTGTCCGTCATGCTGTTTACACCGTACTCCCTCTACAGTCACCGGTTCACACCCGCGCATTTCTCCCCATCGGCCGCCCGGCCTTCGGTAAATAAACAATATTACGGCCCCGCTATCAAGTGCTTGAATTTAAAACCGGGTACCATTATTGTTCCTTTCGAGTATATTACTGCCTAAGTTAAGTAAAAATTGGATATTAAGCCACAATAAAGAAAGGACGGCCATGACTGGACCCGGCGGAAAAATTCTCCCGTCAATCTTGATTTCACTTTTGATCATCATGCTGCTCATTCCGCCGCTGCCGGCCGGCACCGTACCGGAACAGGACAAACCGGCGGATGAGCAGGCAGATACTTGTATTGAAATCCTTCACTGGCTGCTGCTTGGACCCTTCGACTCTCCGTTCCCCGCATTTCACGACGAGGGGGACAAGAAACTCGATCAGTCCGATATCCTCACCTGCCGGGACATGCCCCTCGACAGGATGCTCCCCGCCGCAGGCAAAGAAGAGCTGCTGCTTTTCGACAGGAAGGCGGCCTGGATAACAGTGGAAGCAGACACAAACGGCGTCAGCATCCCTGCGCCGAACGGCCTCCCGCACACTGCATTCCTTGCCGTCTACATGGAGGTCCCCCGCTGGATGAAGGTCGATCTCGAGTGCATCTCGACACACCCGTTCGAGGTCTTCGTCGATGGTGTCTCCTTGATGAAAGCCGCAAAGATAAAAACCGAGGGCGTTCTCGACAACAGGAAATCAGCCGCAGTGAAGCTGGAACGCGGCAAGCACCTCGTACTCGCCAAGACAGTGTACGTGCCTGGCGATTCGCTGGTCGACTGGCGGTTCGCGGCGACGGTCGATCCGGGCGTCGGCGAAACACCTCTGCTCTCGACCGGCCCGGAGAGAACCGTCTCTACCGGTGACATCCTGGCCGTTCCCGGCATCGGCCAGGTCGCGGTTTCACCAGACGGCAAACTCGTTGCGTACATCATTCGCAGGCTCGTCTCTTCCAAGGGGGACCGCGAGCAGATCGTGGAGATACGAAGCATGAAGGATGGCGGGCTGGTAAGAACGATCAGGGACATACAGGGCCTCTCCGGACTGCAGTGGGCCCCGGTCGGGCAGAAGCTATCGTACAGGGTCACGAGCAAGGAGAAAGGATCGATCCGCGTGCTCGATACGGCGACCGGGACGACGGAGACGATCATCGAGG
>DAOVFR010000187.1 GCA_030672805.1 Candidatus Krumholzibacteriota bacterium | reverse complement strand
CTCATCGGCGATCCTCAGGTAGAGATCGACGCCGAGCGCGTTGTGCGCGGTGACGAAAGGCCGGGCCATGGCCCCGCCGTAGACAGGCTGCAGGATCGGTGTTTCGACCTCGAGGAACCCGTGCTCTATGAGAAAGCGGCGGATCGTCTCGATGATACGGGACCGCATAACAAAAACCTGCATCACATCGTCGTTCACGATCAGATCGACGTACCTGTGCCGGTACCTGAGCTCCTTGTCCTGCAGACCGTGAAACTTCTCGGGCAGAGGCAGGAGCGCCTTGCTAAGGATCTCGAGTTCCTTCACACGTATCGTGAGCTCCCCCGTCCTTGTCCTGAACAGGACCCCCGATACGCCGATAAAATCGCCCACGTCGATCAGACTGAAGACGGCAAGCTCCTTCTCGTCGACCTCGTCGTCCCTGATGTAGAACTGGATCGTGCCGGTATGGTCCTTGACGTTACCGAAGCTTGTGTGGCCGTGTTTTCTCAGCGCCATGATCCTTCCCGCTAGCGTTATTGTCTGTTCCGCCGCGGCGCCGTCCTCACCGGCATCGATTGCTTCCGAGATACTGTGCGTTCTCCGGAACCGGTACGGGTACGGGACGGCGCCGAGATCGCGCAGCCGCTGCAGCTTCTCGATTCGCAGATCCCGTTCGTGCCCGCCCCCTGCCTTCCCTCCACTGCTGCTCACGTTACTTCTTCCTTTCCTTCCATCGCAAATAGGCCTCTATGAACCCGTCGATCCCCCCGTCCATCACCGCGCTGATATTGCCCGTCTGCTCGCCGGTGCGGTGGTCCTTGACCAGGGTGTAAGGCTGGAATACGTAGCTGCGGATCTGGTTCCCCCACGAGATGTCCTTCTTCTCACCGGCAATTTCAGCCTTCCTGTTTTCCTCCTCCTCGAAAAGCTTCGCATAGATCCTGGAACGGAGCACCCGCATAGCCATTTCCCGGTTCCTGTGCTGGGAACGTTCGTTCTGGCACTGTACGACGATGCCCGTGGGAAAGTGGGTGATCCGAACCGCCGACGAGGTCTTGTTCACATGCTGTCCGCCCGCCCCGCTGGCGCGGTAAGTATCGATCCTGATATCGTTCGAGTTTATCTCGACCTCTATTTTGTCATCAATCTCGGGGTAAATGAATACAGATGCAAACGATGTGTGCCGGCGCTTCCCCGCATCGAATGGAGAGATCCTCACAAGCCGGTGAATTCCCCCCTCCGATTTCAGTCTTCCGTAGGCGAATTCCCCATGGATCTCGATCGTCGCGTTCTTGATCCCGGCCTCATCGCCGGGCTGCAGGTCGAGGAGCCGGTACTCGTACCCGCACCGCTCGAAGTAGCGCTTGTACAGGCGCAGCAGCATCTCCGCCCAGTCCTGCGACTCGGTCCCCCCGGCGCCGGGATGGATATTCATCAGGGCGTTTCCCCGGTCATGATCGCCGGAGAGCAGTATTTTCAGCTCGTAGCCGTTCAGGCTGACGCCGATGCGGTCGAGCTCGGAGATAATATCGTTGATAAGCGAGCTGTCCCCCGTCCCTCCGTCGAGCGAGACAAGCTCTCCCAGGTCCCGTATGCCGTCAGCGATCTCCCGGAACGGGTTGAGAACATCTTTCAGATGCTTCAACCGCGAGACAAAACCTTCGGCGGTCTCACGGACGTCCCAGAAATGCGGATCCTGCATCTTTTTCTCGATGCCGGCCGCTTCTTTTGTCATTCCCTCCAGGTCAAAGGTAACCCTGCAGCCCTCTCAGCCGCTCCTCCAGCTTGGAGATCGCCTCTCCTACTTCCCTCGGTGTCATCTTCGCTTCCATGCCTTTACCTCCGGGATCCCCGATACCGCTCCAGGAAACGGTCGCGAATCGCCCTTGTTTCCGCGATGACCCGCCGCCGCGGCCTGTCGGTCCGGACAACGGTATCGATACTTGCCCAATCAGCATAGAGAGGCCGCTGTCTCGCAATCCGGAGCCCGGCTTCCTCCCTCGAGACACCGTCCCGCCGCACGATTCTTCCGAGGCGGATACGCTCCGGCGCGTCGGCCAGGACGATCAGGTCTGCTTTGAATCTGAATGTATACTGGAAAAAGAGCACTGCATCAAGGACAATGTAGCCGGAACCGTCTTGCAGGCGCTTCACCTCGTTGCTGATGATCCGTTTCACGAAGGGACGGACCAGCAGGTTCAGACAGTCGAGAGCGGCACCGTCCTCGAAGACGACACGGCCGAGCCGGACCCTCGATACGCGGCCATTTCGGGTGAGTACACCTTCCCCGAACGCGCCGGCGACCTTCCGCACGAGAACGCTGTCATCGTACGCGCGGCGGGCGAGTCCGTCACAATCGACGAGGGCGCCCCCACGCTCCGCCATAACGCGTGCAATGAGGCTTTTTCCCGAAGCGATGCCCCCCGTTACAACGATGACAGGCGATCTCATCAGTGTGCCTCCAGCCAGTTTGCCCCCGTGCCGATCTCCACCCTGAGAGGTACATCGAGCTCGAGCGCCGATTCCATGGCGCCGCTTACGAGCTCCTGCATGACCTCCGCCTCGCCGGGCACAACGTCGAACACGAGCTCGTCGTGAACCTGTATGATCATCCTGCTGCCCAGCCCCCTCCGCCGGATTGCCCTGTCGATCTCCACCATCGCCACCTTGATCATGTCGGCGGCCGTTCCCTGTACCGGCATGTTCACCGCTATTCGTTCCGAGAAGCTCCTTATCCGCCCGTCATCGCTGAGTATCCCCTCGATCGGGCGGCGGCGCCCGAGGAGCGTTTCGGCGTACATCTTCTTCCGCGCTTCCTCGACGGAACGGTCGATATATTCCTTCACACCGGGATACGTCCTGAAATATTCCTCTATGAAGGCTTTCGCCTCATCGAAGGTAATGCCGAGCTGCTTCGAGAGGCCCCTGGCCCCCATCCCGTAGATCACACCGAAGTTTATCGTTTTTGCACTGGCCCGCATCTTCCCGTCGACGTCCGCCTCGTCCACCTGGTAGATCCTCGCGGCGGTACGCGTGTGTATATCATGTCCTTCCCTGAACGCCTCCACCAGCGCCGGATCCCCGGACAGGTGCGCCATGATCCGAAGCTCGATCTGTGAATAATCGGCGTCCATCATGACGTTCCCCTCCCTGGGGATGAATGCGGAACGGATCTTCCGTCCGAGCCCGGTCCGTATCGGTATGTTCTGCAAGTTAGGGTCGCTCGACGAGAGTCTCCCGGTAGAGGTCACCGTCTGGTTGAAGGACGTATGTATGCGGCCCGTCACCGGGTTGACGAGCCGGGGAAGAGCATCGACGTAGGTACTCGCCATCTTCGAAAGCTGCCGGTACTCGAGTATCAACCGGGCGATCTCGTGCTTCGAGGCCAGTTCGGTGAGAACCTCGACATCGGTCGAATAACCGGTCTTCGTCTTGCGCAGCCTGGGGAGTCCGAGCTTCTCGAAGAGAATATGCTGGAGCTGCCGGTTCGAATTGATGTTGAACTGCTCGCCCGCGCTGTTGTGTATCTTCGTAACGAGGCCGCCCATTTCTCCCGATATCTCTCCCGAGAGTTTCTCGAGCTTCCCGGCGTCGATTGCGACACCTTCCTGTTCCATCCGTTTCAGGACAAGACTGAGCGGCATCTCTACCTCGCGAAACAGCCTCTCCAGACCGAACTTATCGAGTGAAGGGGCAAACGACCCGTAGAGCCGGTACGTATAGTCGGCGTCCTCGCATGAGTACCCGGCAAGCTTCTCGAGCGGTACGGTTCTTATGTCCCTCACCCGGTCGCCCTTGGGGAAAAGATCGGAATACCTGATCATGTTGTGCCGGCAGAACTCGGACGCAAGCGTGTCGAGCGAATGTGAGCGCCGCTCGGGATCGAGGCAATATGACGCGATCATCGTGTCGAAGAACACCCCACGGACGGTGAACCGGTTGGCCTCGAGCACGAGCATGTCATACTTGATATTATGACCGATCTTGGATACGCTCTCATCGGCGAGCAGGGGGCCGAGTACGGCCCGCAGGGTTTCCAGGGAAAAACCTCTTCCATCGCCCTCCCCGTCATCACCGAACAGATCATCCTTCTCCCCGTTTGGTTCCGGGGCAACGGGTATGTACCGTGCTCTCCCCTCCTCGGTACAGAACGATATGCCGACGAGCCCGGCAACCAGCGGATCGAGAGAGGTCGTTTCCACGTCGACAACGACAGTCCCGGCGGACGCGAGCGATTGCACGAATGCCTCGAGCTCGCCCCTGTCGATTATCCGGTAATCGTGTTCCTTTGACGCCGGCGGCACATCGAGGGAGATCTCGCGGAGGATCTGGTGGAATTCGAGTTCGAGGAGAAGCTCCGAGAGCCGGGCCGCGTCCCGCTCCCCCGGGGCGAAATCCCCGATGGAAACGTCGAGCGGGACTTCCCGGAGCGCAACGAGTTCGCGCGAGAGAAAGGCGCTCTCCCTGCCCTCATCGAGCTTCCGCCGCACGTTGTCCGGTTCTACCGTATCGAGATTCTCCAGTATACCGTCGAGCGAGCCGTACTCCTGCAGAAGCTTCAGCGCAGTCTTCTCACCGATACCCCTGACACCCGGAATATTATCGGAGCTGTCACCCATCAACGCCATAAGATCGACGATCTGCCCCGGTCCAAGGCCGAAACGCTTCCGGAGAAACTCCGGCCCGATCTCATCTTCCAGGAATGTGCCCTTTCCCGGTCGTATGATATGTATCGATTTCGAGAGGAGCTGGAAAAAATCCTTGTCCCCGGTAACGATCCTTACGTCCATGCCCTTCGAGTCGGCCTCCCTTGCAAGCGTTGCGAGGATATCATCGGCCTCGTAACCGGGCCTGGCGATCACCGGAACGCCATAGGCCTCGACAAGGTCGAAGATGCGCGGGAGCTGCGAGACCATGTCATCCGGCATCTCTTCGCGATGGGCCTTGTACCCTGCGTATTCCCGGTGCCGGGCGGTTTCTTCCGGGCTGTCGAAGACGGCGGCGATATAGTCGGGGTTGTACTTCCGTACAAGCTGAAGGAGTGTCCTGAAGAACCCGAATACGGCGCCCGTGTTCTCACCCTTCGAGTTGATGAGCGGATTCCTGACGAAGGCGAAGTAGGCCCTGTACGCGAGTGCGTGCCCGTCCAGAAGATAAAGCGTCATACCCGCCCCTTTCACGCTTCATCCTTGTAGAGGGAATGTTCCTCTATGTACTGCTCGACCGCGCGCGGGACGAGATACCGGATCGACCGCCCTTCGCGTACACGCTTCCGTATCTCGTTCGATGATATGGAATTGACCCCCGTATTCATGATGATGACACCTGACCCGTCCGGAAAGGA
>DAOVFR010000242.1 GCA_030672805.1 Candidatus Krumholzibacteriota bacterium | reverse complement strand
ATCGTGACTTACGACGTCTATGACGCCGCGGTGGACAGGGTGTGCCGTTTCCTTGGGCATGCGTAGTGGATCGGGTTGTTACCGTGTCAGTTACATTCCACCGGCCTGGATAAAAAGGGTTTGACAGGGCGGTTATTCCCTGTTATTAATAAAGCACAATGGCAGGTATGAACTGCCATTTTTAATTCCAGGTTGGCCCCAGGTGGCGCAGCAATTGCATTGATAACGGAATAATTGCGGGGTCGTAGTTCAGTTTGGTTAGAACGCCGGCCTGTCACGCCGGAGGTCGCGAGTTCGAGTCTCGTCGGCCCCGTTTTTTACGTTCCATATAGAAAGGGTGCCGGGCAATATGCCCCGCACCCTTTTTCTATCAACCGGTTCCGGTAACATCGGGATTGGATCGCCGGCCGTTCCGGAAGCGTCCCGGATGGAATCTCCGGCGGCCTAGTAACCGCCGCTTCTCGGCCTGCGCTCGCGGGGGCGCGCCTCGCTGACCTTGAGGGTCCGTCCGTCGACGTCTTTTCCGTTGAGTTCCGTGACTGCCTTGTCGGCCTCTTCGTCATTGTCCATCTCGACAAATCCGAATCCTCTCGAACGGTCGGTGAATTTGTCCCTGATGACACGGGCCGAGCTGACCGAACCGAACGGCTTGAAATAATCTCCGAGCTCCTCATCCGTTGTCTTGAAGGAGAGGTTTCCAACATAAATATTTTTTGCCATGCCTATCTGAATCCTTTCGAATCTTGATCAATAATTCTGGAACTTACCCGCAGGATCGTTTCGTGTTACCCGATACTTTTCACCTCGCTTGACCGGATATCCGAAAAGACCACCTGAGCGAAAACCCGGGAAAGCCTGCAGGCCCTCACACCCTATCGAAAGACTGGTATCGATTCAGATATGTCCTGTGAATCAGAGAGGCAGGAACTGCATCGATAGGTCTCTTGAAACGGGACGATCTTCGAATACCTGATTACTTGATACCCTTGGCGCTACTCCTTTATGGAAACACTGCTGATTTAATTATACAACGTGTTCCCGACGTTACGCCAGATTTATTTTCAACTTTTTTCGAATAATGTATCCTTGTGTCTTTTGGATTGTTATCGAACGGTGCGCTTGATATCCTCTGCGGCATATGTTCAGCCTGCGTGTTTTGGTCGGCAGCAAGGAGGTCGGCATGAGAAGAAACAGGGCGGCGATTCTGATTACGGTTTCGATCCTGGCAGGTGCATTGAGCCTCGGCGGTACGGTTCTGGCCTGTACATCGATCATGGTCGCCCGGGAGGCCTCGGTGGATGGTTCAGTGATCACGTCTCATACATGTGACAGCCGGAAGGACCGGACATGGTTCAATATCGTTCCTTATCGGAAGTACGGCAGGGGAGCGGTGTGTAACGTCTATTCCGGTCTTCGGTTTATCCGGGATCCGGGCGATGTCTCCAGTGCGGCTGTTCTCGGCGCCATTCCGCAGGTGCGCGAGACGAACGGGTATATAAATACCGCCTATCCCTGTATGAACGACCGCCAGCTTGCGATAGGCGAGTCGACTTTCGGCGGCCGCGAGGAGCTCCGGAACGAGGACGCGATGATCGCGTGCGAGGAGCTGTGCAGGCTTGCGATCGAGCGCACCGCGACGGCGCGTGACGCCATCAGGCTGATGGACGAGCTGACAAAACGGTACGGTTACAACGACGGCGGCGAGTGCCTCACCATCGCGGATCGCAGCGAGGTCTGGCACCTTGAGATCATGGGATGCGGCAAGGATCGTGTCGGCGCCGTCTGGGCGGCCCGGCGGGTCCCGGACGATCATGTCGGGGTCACCGCCAATGCGAGCAGGATCATGGAGATAGACCTCGATGACCAGGATATGTTCATGGCGTCCGACAACGTTCTGGAGGTTGCCGTGCAGAACGGCTGGTGGGACACCGCCTCTGGGGAGCCGTTCCGGTTCTGTTACGCGTACGACCCGGAGGGGCGCGGGAGCATGGCATCCCGCCGCCGTGAGTGGCGCGTGTTCGACATGCTGGCGCCGTCGCTCGGGCTCGACCCGAACGCGGAGAATTATCCGTTCTCGGTCAAGCCCGATACGCTTGTTACGATTGCCCGGCTCATGGAGATTTTCCGCGATACGTTCGAGGATACAGATTTCGATATGACGAAGAACCTGCTCGTTCCCGACCCCGATAATGAGGGCATGTTCACCAAAAGCTCCTATGCGAACCCTTTCATGCATTACGATATGATGCCGCTTTTCAAGATCAACGGTGGTTGGGGGTGGCGGGGAGAGCGCTGCATAGCACGGTACTACTGCACGTACGTGACGATCACCCAGTCGAGGAGCTGGCTTCCCGACCCGGTCGGGGGGCTCGTGTGGCTCGGCTGGGACAACCCGGCCATGACGGTGTACGCGCCGATCTACTGCGGCATTACGGACGTGCCCGATTCATACAAGGTCTGCGGCAGGCGCAGCTTCCGTCGTGACTGTGCCTGGTGGGCCTTCAACCGTGTTGCGGACCTTTCCGCCCAGAAATGGGGGTGCATGAGGGCCGACGTCGACTCGGCCCGCGCCGCATTCGAGGAGGAAGCGTTCTCGTCCCGGCAGCGGGTCGAGGAGAAAGCGCTCGCCCTGCACGGGAAAAGCCCGAAGAGGGCGCGCAAGTACCTCACCGGCTACACGATGGAGTTCTGCGGCCGGATCACGGAGGCGTACTGGGACCTCGGTGACCATATCTTCTGGAAGTACACGGGCAAGTTCTAGCGGTTAAAGGGGACAGCAGCCTTTTTTCAGTAATAGCATGTAATATGTTTTATAGCAATAAAGGTCGCTGTCCCCTTAAATCTTTGATATAAATATAAACAGGTGCAGTATCCGGTCTTTTCGAGGGAGAGTCTGAATGGTGGAAACAGCAGCACGGCAGGAGAAGCCCTGGTGGCGCTGGCTCGTCCTTCTGACGGTCAGCCTCGTCATGTTCGGATCGTACTACGTCTACGACGCGGTGAGCCCGCTCAACGACTACATCCAGAAGGGGATGGGCGTTAATAATGAAAATTTCGGGAAGCTGTTTACCTTCTACTCGTTACCGAATATCTTTTTCCTTCTCGTGTTCGCCGGTTTCCTGCTGGACAAGGTCGGAATAAAGAAGGCGGGGATACTCTACGCGTTTCTTATCCTGCTCGGATCGGCGGTTACGTCCATTGGCGGCAGTGTCTCCTCGTTCGCCCTCATGCTTGGCGGAAGGATGATCTTCGGCTTCGGCTCCGAGGCGACACTGCTCGTGGTGAACAAGGTGATTGCCCGCTGGTTCAAGGGCAGGGAACTGGGGTTCGCCTTCGGACTCAACATAACGGTGATGAGGCTCGGGACGGTCCTGGCGCTCCGGGCCGCAGCGCCTCTGGCCGACAGATCGGGTTCGTGGCGCTGGTCGATCTGGGTCAGCACGATCGTCATGTTCGTGTGTTTCCTTTCCTTCCTTATATATCTTCTGATAGACAGGAAGTCCGCCGAGGCCGACGCGGCGGGCGGTGAAGAGAAGATCGTCCTTGGCGATATGCTGAAGCTCGGTTCGGCGTTCTGGGTAATCAGCCTGCTGTGCCTCACCTACTACTCGGCCGTATTCCCCTTCACGAGTCACGCCATAAGGTTTCTGCAGATGAAGTGGGGGATGACCGCGGCCCAGGGAGGTAAATATACCTCGTATATCATGACGGCCTCGATGATCTTCACGCCGCTGCT
>DAOVFR010000050.1 GCA_030672805.1 Candidatus Krumholzibacteriota bacterium | reverse complement strand
GTGGCCCGGCTGTCTCGCCACGATTGTGCCGTTTCGGGCGATGTGCCTGTTGTTGAGGCCCAGGATGTCGATGATCGGCATGTTCGTATAGAAACCTATCGCACCGGTCGATCCGCACGCGATGCGGGTTCCCGGGGGAAGTGTGTCCCTGAGACGCTGTCCGACCACCGCGAACTTGCGGACGGCGAACCGCTCGGCCTTGAAGTAACGGTACCCCATACCGCCCGGCAGCATGGCGAGGAACACGAGAACGAGGGAGACGACCGCAGCGGGATTGTGGGACTGCTGCGGTAGTGCGGAGGCCTGTTGGGGATGCTCACCGGTCCGCGGTGCAGTGTCTCCGGTCGGCGGATGAGCTTCACCGGTCCCCGGTTGAGCGTCCCCGGTCCCCGGCGGAGCGCCGGACACGGAGGCCTCCGAGATGCCTGCCGCCGCGACAAGCGCAACGAGCGGCATCGTCGGGAGCAGCAGACGGAAGTGAGGCATCCAGTCGCCGCCGAGTACCAGGACAATGAGCCAGTGGGCGAGAATGAACGAGGCTGGCAGCAGGAACGGCCTCGGCGACAGGAGCCGCTTTTTCAACAGAAGCGCTCCCAGGACGAACAGGTAGCCGTAGCTCGTAAGGAATCGGAATACGTATCGAGATCCGTTCGAGAGCATGAGCCGGGCCGGTCCCATCTTTGCGTAGAACGTGTTGGGGACGATCGAGCCGAAGTAGCGCCATTTCCAGATGATGTACGGTGCGTACATGAGGACCAGCACGCCTGCGCCGTGAATCAGCACCGTTCGCCGGCGGGGACCCCGCGCGAGCATGATACAACCTGCCAGCGCATAGAAGGCAAGCCCCTCGGGGCGGACGAGGCCGAGTATCCCGAAGACGGCGAAGACGGCTGCCGGTTTGCGCTCCTCCATGATCATCACAACGCCGAGCAGCAGGAGAAACGTGAAGAGGGCGGTTTCCGTGCCGGCGAGGCTCCAGGTCTGAAGCGGCGCCGATGATGCGAGTATCAGGGCGGGGAGCGCGGCTGCCACGGAGCGGTTCCACCCGCCATCGTCCGCATCGCTGCATGTCCCGCGGTGCATCGATAAAAACCTGTTTCCGGCGTACAGGGCGAGCAGGAGTGTGGCGATGGAGAAAATGCAGCTCAGCGTCCTCGCCGCCAGGATGAGGGGACTTCCGAGCTTTCCAGTCAGGACAATGATTATCAGCCAGAGGAAGTTGGTGTAGCCCTCGAGACGCTCGCCCGCATTGTACGAAAAGCCGTCACCCTCCAGCACGTGCCGTGCATACCGGAGGGTGATATATGTGTCGTCCGGGAGGTAGTGAAAGAACGGCAGCCCAGCGGCAAAGAGGGCAAACACCGTGACAGTGAGTATCAGCGTCCTCGTTCGCGGTGTCAATGGATCTCCTTGCGGTATTCAACGGTGGCGGACTATCGGCCCGGACCTAGTTTTCGAGGAATATCACGTTGCAAGTGATCGTGTTCTGCACACCGCGGACAGTCTGAATCTCGTTCAGAACGTTCTTGCCGATGTCGTTGAATGTTGGACCATTCACGATCGCAATCATGTCATACGGTCCTGAAACGGCATGGACCTGCTGCACGAACTCGAGCTTGGTCAACTTGCTGTACACATCCTCGAAGATGCCCGCCGCAAGGTTGATCAGGACGTAAGCCGTTGCTCGCATTATCGATTTCCTCCTCCTGCCGGGATGAACGTTTCTTGTGTGCCGGTTCCGATTATGTCAGAATAGGGCGGTTTTATCAATACGTATCGAGCCGGCGCCGGGATGCCGGACACGAGGATTCCGGGTTGAACAGGAAATTATTCTTCATAATCATGATCGCCCTCTTTTGCCTGTCTAACGTGACACGGTATGCACTCCGTTCGCGGCTCGACCGGCCCCGTTTCGCCGCGGAGGGCGCTGCGCACTTCAGGTATACCGAGGTGATTGCGCGGGGCGGGATGGTTCCGTCTATCGACGTGAAGGCGCAGTACCCCGAGGGACTTAACGTGTACAGGGAGACCTCGATCGGCATGGAGTATCTCTACGGGTGGATGTACCGGCTCATTCCGTTCGGAAAGCCGGATCTCGCCGCATTCGTCCGGTTTTTCACGGCTTTTTTCTTCTCGCTGTCGATTGTTCCCCTTGCCCTGCTCGCCGTGCGGTTGTGGGGGACGTACGGGGCGGGCGCCGTCACCGCGGCGCTATTTGCCGTTGTGCTGCCGCTCACGAGCCGGTCGAACGGCTTCGAGCTGATCAGGGAAAACGTGACCCTGCCACTGTTGATCTTTCACATCTACTTTTTCTTTTCTTCTTTCACGTCGAAGGGGTGGCTCCGCCCCGTTCTGTCGGGAGTGTTCTGTGCTCTGGCCCTGGTTACGTGGCAGGGGACGCAGTTCTATCTCATCCCGTTCCTTCTTTTTCTGGTTATAGCACGGATCATCGGCATGGCGAACGGTGTCGAGAGACGCGCCGTAAGGGTGCTGATCGCGTGTATCGCGATCTCGGGCGCCGCCGTGCCGTTCCTCCGCGGCGGCGGGTTCCTGCTCTCGATCCCGGTGGGACTGTCCGCCGCGTGGCTCGCCGCGGACTTCGCTGTGGAGCGCGTGAGGGGAAAGAAAAAAGCAGGTGAAATCGGCACAGGTGATGGAGGGCCGGGCGGGGCCTGGATGGGTCTCCCAATCGGGGTGCTGCTCGGGACGGCCGCGGCAGCGGCCGCATGCGCATGTGTCATCGTACCGGGCCTGGTTCTGAAAGGTCACTTTGCCTCGTATTCACACTTATTCGGCCTTGTGCTGTACAAACTGCGGTATCTCGAAAAACCCATCGACCCTGGACTGCTCCCGTTCGACGTGAGGGCATTCTGGGTCGGGCCGTTTCTTTCGCCCGACCCGAGGCACCTGTTTGTCTTTTCACTGCCGGTCATACTGCTCCTGCCCGGCCCTGTCGATCGTCTCGTTCGGCGCATGAGGACCGGTGATTTGCCGGCCACGTTCGCCGTTTCGTTTCTACTTGTCTTTTTTTTCCTGTTTCTCCTCATGCAGAGGATGCTTCCATTCTTCGGCTTTATCGCCGTACTTGCCGTGGGGGGCAACGCGGCAGGGTCCGGTGGGGGAAGGGAAAGCAGGTGGCTGTACCGTGTTTCGGCCGTTCTTGTGGCCGTGGTCTTTACGCTGTCGCTGCTGCAGGATGTTGCGTGGGAGGGCCGCGGCGACATCTGGCGGCGTCTATCAAAGAAGCTCGGGATTCGCTCGCGGGAGAAATTCGTGGTTTTCCCCGTCTCGCGCGATCCGGAAGGGGAGATGCTCTCCTGGATCAGGAAAAGCACGGAGCCCGATGCCGTGATCATGACGCTCCACTACCTATCCCCCCAGGTGCTGACATACACCGGACGCGCGACCAACCTGAACGATTTCTTCGAGGCGCCCCGTCTCAGGGCAAAGGCCGGACGACTGCTCGGAAAACTATACTCCGGCGAGGGGAGCCTCCTCGAGTTCTGCATGGAGCAGTCGGCCGATTACCTGGCGGTGAGCATCGCCGTCGGCTGCGACCCGACGAAGGAGTCACCCCTCTACCAGGCGGGATTGATGAACATGCCGCCGGGCTGCGCCGCCTACCGCCTTGTCTTCGAGCCGGAGAAGCTGCGCGGTTTCGAGCTGGTTTACGAGAACGAGATGTACCGCGTTTTCCGCGTCGGCCGTCCATTCACGGTGCGGGTGTGGCCGCGGTCGCCCCTCTTCTACGAAAGGGAGCTGCTCTGGCACAACGATGGCGATATAAGGGCCTTCTATCATTCGGTGATGAGGATCTACGCGCTCACCTCACGGGGGAGGATGCTGGTTCGCTCCGGCAGCGAACGTGAGGGAGAGAGGCGGCTCGTCGAAGCCCTCAGGGCCTTCTACTTCTATCCGGCATGGAAGGCGCTCGACGGCCTTTACGTGCGGCGCGGCCGTGTCGAGGAGCGCGAGACCCTCGCCGATTACGCGTACCGGCACGATCCGAACAGGAACGATGTTTGCATCGCGCTCGCGCGCAGCCGTCTCGACCTCGACAGGAGTGGTGGTGTAAGGGAGCTTCTGAACAGGTGTCTCTCGCTTCACTCGACGGTTGCACAGCGGAGCGAGATACGCGAACTATATCATCGGCTCGAGAACATGGAGCGGAGTGCGGTGGGGGAGTGAGGGGTTAGAGAGAGTAGCCGATGGAGACCCGTGTCTGCCTGCCGAACGCGTCCTCCGGGTCGAAAATGAAGCCGAGTGCAATCTCGGCCGAGCGGTAGATCGATCCGAATCCGAAGTGCAGAATGGTCCGTTCACCCTCGGTCAGACGCATGTCGGCCCCTGCCGTTACGAACAGGATATCCCGCCAGGCGTTAACCTCGGCGCCGAACCTGAAGCTGTTGAACTCCCCGTTCTTGATAACAACGTCGGCTTCGGTCGAGACTATATCAAGTATGTTTTCGTAAGCGGCCGCGAGCACCCACTCTGGATCGATGGACTGGTCGCGTGTGGGATAGGAAACGTTGCTTGCCGCGTTTCTTCCGACGAAGGCGAGCCAGAATTTCTCCAGTATGCGGGCCGTCCAGCCGTAATCGAGGGCGTAGCCGGAGGCATTCGCTTCATCGAGTTCCGTCCAGCTCCTGAGCAGCCTGAACGTCACCCCTATGCTGTTGTAGTTATTGACCGCGACTGCGGCGGAGAAACCGGCCGTGCTCTCGCTCCACTTCGATCCCCCGGCAAGTTCGAGGCCGAGGTGGCTGATCGAGATGCCGACGCCGAGCCGCTTCAGCACGAACCCGTCTTCCTTCGTTGTGACCGTGTCGAGCAGGCCGGTACCGACCGAGAGGATACTGTACCTGATGTTCATATCGGGGATCGGTTTCGTCGTGCCGAGGCTGATGTGCGGAGCGCCGAGGAACGTGAGGTTCGCCGGGTTCCAGTAGGTGCTGCGGTCGTCGCGGATCATGATCGCCGCTGCTCCGCCGAGCCCCGCGCCGCGCGCGTCCCAGCCCATCGGGAGAAACGTCCCTCCTGCCGAGCTTTCCCCGGCCAGGGCCGATCCGGCCGCCGGTGCCAGGAGCGCAGCCAGGGCAGCGATTGTTACGGCTTTCCGCGCAATTCCTCTCATGGTCATTGCACCACTGCGATAAAGTACTTATCGACCGTTTTTGTCGTGGCGTAGTGGACGGTGATGACGACGAGGAACGGTCCGTTCTTGACCGTATCGCCGTCGTCGTTCAGAAGATCCCATTCTATCTGGAAACCGGTCCCCGGCCCGTTCTCTCTGAGCGTCGTCACGTGCCTGCCGTCGATGCTGTAGATGTCGATCACGACCTGGAGGGCCTCGGACGGTGTCGAGATCCCGAACAGGTCCGGTCCCCGGAACACCTCGGGGAAGTTGAATCCCGTCGGCAGCGCATAGACGACGGTGATGACGCCGGATGTTCCGCTCCTGTTGCCCGCCTCGTCTCCGGCCGCCGCCCATACCCGGTTGGTCCCCTCGCAGAGCGTGACATCGACGCTGAACGTCTCGATGAGCAGGTCGTCGGCGGTAACCGTCGTATCATCCCCGAACGCCCTGTACACGAAGATCGAGTCGCTTCCCGGCTGCGTCGTTCCGGTCACGGACAGCTCCGGCTCGTAGACGGGTGAGTGGGCCGGGTTGACCGTCGGTGCGCCGGGGGGATCGAGATCGACAGTGAATTCGATATTCGCGGTCGTTTCCCGTCCGAGGAGGTCCCGGCACGTCACATCGAGGCTGTAATTGTCGACTTCGCCGGGACCGGTCTGTATAGAATCACTGATAATGAACCGCCAGAAAAGAGTGTCGTTCCGCACGAATGTGCCGTGCGGCTCAACCGTATCGCCGCCGTTCCAGGAAAGTTCCGGTGTTTCCACCCCGTTGCGATCGTAACAGAAACCTCCGAGCGTATCGGGGGGATCGTTCGTAACGGATCGCACCGAGACGGTGAAATCCTGCGATGGCCCGTTTGTGTCGACATCGACGAAGCCCACATCATCGCTGCTGTTTCCCGCCATGTCCGTCATCTGGAGCGAGACGGTGTGGATACCGTCTGTGGCCGACGCGGTTGACTCCCACTCGAGTGTATATGCGCCGTCCCCCGTGACGGCGGAGGGGATCTCCTCCGGGCCGCCGCCGGGATCGATGACCGCCGCATACAGCGAATCACCTGCCTGGGAATCGGTTACGAGGATATATATCATGACCTTTTGGGCCGTTCCCTCGAGGCCGGGAGTGTAGATGCCCGGCTCGATCCTGTCGAGCTGGATATCGGGGGTCGTAAGATCGACGATGAGCGTCCTGTGGTAGTGCTCGTCCGTACTCCCGGCGGACGCCGTGATATGGAGACTGTATGAGTCCTCGCCGAGCGGCGTGCCGAGCGAATCCTCGCCGCTCCAGCTCGCACTGTATGTCGCCGGTGCGGCATCCTCGATGAATATGAGTGTATCGTACACCTCGGTTCCCGCCTCGTTCTCCACCGTGACAGAGAGCGAATCGACCGTTTCGAGGACGGTCACCTCGACATGCGACCAGTCCTTGACGCCGTCGCCGTTCGGCGAGATGGAGGGATACTCTATGATGAACGTGATAAGGCCTGTTTCCCCTGCCCGGAGGCCGGCCCACGGAGAGACGGCCAGGGCAATGATAAATAGGACTGATACAGGTCGAATGAGTCTCAAAGATTACCTCTCGTGCTCAATGTTTGCCGTATTATACGGAGGCGTATCTAGCTCGGTCAATGCAAATTGTGCTCCAATTGTGCTCCACGCGGCAGGCGGTATGTAGTGGAGTTTCCTTATTCCCCGTCAAAATATCGATGAATTGCTTGCAAAGCGCCTGCCTATTATTTATAGTGGAATTCCCTTTTCAAAGTTCCTTGATAAAGGCGATTGAAAGGATACCCGTGAACCTCGAAACCGTGTTTCAGCTCATCGGAGGACTGGGATTCTTTCTCTTCGGCATCCGCATGATGTCGGAGGGCCTCCGCAAGGTATCGAGCGAGCGCATGCGGCACATCCTGTCGCTGCTCACGAAGAACAGGGTTATCGCGCTCTTTGTCGGCACCGGCGTCACCGCGCTGATCCAGAGCAGCAGTGCGATGACCGTCATGATCGTCGGGTTCGTGAACGCGGGCCTGCTCACGCTGAAACAGGCACTGCCCGTCGTGCTCGGGGCCAATATCGGCACTACATTCACCGCATGGCTCGTCAGTTTCCTCGCCGTGTTCAAGATCACGCATTATGCGCTGCCCGCCGTCGGTTTAGGCTTTCTCATAATGGTCGCTTCGAGGCGGCCGGGGTCCCGTCAGTGGGGCGAGGTGATGTTCGGGTTTGGCGTGCTGTTCGTCGGTATCGGGTTCATGAAGAGTGCATTCATGCCCCTGCAGTCGAACGAGCAGATCCGGGACCTGATGGTCAACTTCAGCCGCTACCCGCTCATGGGCGTGCTGATCGGAACGGTGATCACGATGGCGCTCCAGAGCAGCAGTGCGACTATTGCGATCGTCCAGCTGCTCGCGTTCAGGGGGCTGATCGACTTTCCGTCCGCGATTCCGCTGATCCTCGGGGATAACATCGGGACGACGATCACGGCGCAGATCGCGACGATCGGGGGGACGACGGGTGCGAAGCGCGTCGCGTGGGCCCACTCGCTGTTCAACGTGATCGGTGTCGCGTACATGCTGGTCTTCGTGCACCTTGGCCTCTACCATCGCGTAATCGAAGCGATCATCCCGGGGGGTATCACGGAGAACAACATCATGCTTCACATCGCGCTTTCCCACTCGGTATTCAATGGCTTCAACACGGCCATGTTCCTGCCGCTTGTCGGCTGGCTACAGCGGCTCGTCGAACGGCTGGTCAAGGCAAAGGAAGAGCTGATCAGCGTCGCTCCGGTCTACCTCGAGCCACACCTTCTCGATACGCCGACCCTCGCTCTCGAGCAGAGCAAACAGGAGATCATAAGGATGCTGCAGATTGCGAGTTCCGCGGTCGACGATTCGATCGACATGTTTTTCAACGAACGCTGGGACCTCTCCAAGAAGGTCACCCGCAAGGAAGAGGCGGTCGACAACCTCCAGGGGGTGATCACCCGGTACCTGATCGATATCTCGATGGAGACACTGGGGGAGTCGGAAGCGGCTCAGATTCCTGTGTTCATTCATTCGGTCAACGATATCGAGCGTATCGCCGATCATGCGGAGAACATTGCCGAGCTGGCGCATCGTAAAATCGGCCAGAAGCTGTCCTTCTCGAGCGAGGCGCAGAGCGAGCTGGGCTTGATGGTCGACACGGTGAAGGAAATGATGAGTGACATAAAGAGGGGGTTTTCGAACGGTGACCAGAAACACGCCCACCGCGCCCTGCACCGTGAGGATCAGCTCAACAGGATGCAGATCGAGCTGCGCCAGAACAACGTACGGCGATTGAACGGCGGCGCCTGCAACATCTATGCGGGCATGGTCTTTCTCGATTTCGTCGATTACCTCGAGAAGATCGGCGACCACCTCACGAACATCGCCCAGGGGCTTCTCGGCGGCCTCCGCTGGGACACGGCCTGATGGGGATCTCCGGCGGCCCGCGCCGGTTCATGCTTTTCCAGGACAGCGGAACACGGCTCTCATGACCGGTTCATTCCCCGTCCGTAGCGTTCAGCCTGTCCCGGATCCGCTTGACGTACTCCTGAACGCCCGGCAATTCTGGATACAGCGCGATGGCTCTCCGGAGATGCCGCAGTGCCTCTTCATCCATTCCCAGCTTCTCCAGCGCCCGTCCCATGGTGAAATGCAGTTCGGCGATGTGCGGGTTGATCCCGAGCGCCGTCTCAAGAATGTTGCGAGCCTTCTCGAAATTGCCCGCGTCCATCTCGATCGTGGCGAGGCCGTTGTACGCACGCCAGCTCCGGGGGAAAATCGCTGTTGCCTTGCGGTATAACCTGACCGCCTCGCCCGTCTTGCCCTCCGACTGGAGCCGGGCGGCCCTGTTGAGGACCGCCGACGTTACGTTCCTGAGGTTCTGGATATTATCGGGAGCGAGGCGGAGGGCCGTCTCGTACGCAACGATCGCCTCCGCGTAGTAGCCTCCATGATTGAACGCGAAGCCCAGACGGTTCCAGTACAGGACGTTCCGAGGGTGCTCGTGCGCGAGGCGTTCGAGCTCCTCGATTGCCTCATCGAACCACTGCTTCTTTATGCACGCTTCGGCGAATGAGAGCCGGTACGTCGTGTTCTCCGGCTCGAGATCGCGTGCCGATTTGTAGCTGAATATCGCGTCGATGTACTCGTCGCGTTCCATGAGGATCTCGCCGAGCATGAAGTAGGCTTCATCGTTCAGTGAGTCTTTCCGCACCGCCTTCGACAGCCATCCGGAGGCTGCCCCGTGATCGTTAAGTTCAAAAGCCCTGTTGCCCAGGATCATCTCGGCCCTGCCCGGTCCGAGCGGGAGCAAGAGGAGACGCTTCTCGGCCGTTCCTGACGACGTGTTCAGCAGGATCCAGGGAAGAGTGTGGAAGATACCGAGGACCGCGATGAGCAGCATGATGCGCAGGCGCCGTTTACCCTCTGCGGCGCGGTCCCGCACGGCCCAGACGGTGTACAGGGCGAGCGCCGGGCCGGCCGATGCGAACAGGTCCCAGCGGAGCCCCCCGTCCAGGAGACCGGCACAGACGATCACCGGGATAAGAGCTCCGGCGGCCAGGACCGAAAGGACCGTGCCCATTGCGCGCCGTTCCCTCCTCGCGGCGAGGCGGGAGACGAGGAGCATGACCGCGGCGGCCGACGGTGGTCCGAAGAGCAGAAGACAGTTGATCCCGTCTTTCAGCGTTCCGCCGGCGTTCTGCGGTTCAAGGGCGCTGATACCGGGCCCCGCTGCGCCGAACAGCCTTGCGATGAACCCGACAGGTCCCGCGAAACCCGGGATGGCGGGCAGTGCGAGCTCCCCGATTACCCAGAGTGCCGCGAATACCAGGGAGGCACGAACGGCATCGCTGCGGCCGCGGCCGGATCGCAGTGTGCGGATGACAAGGTAGACAAAGGCGGGGACAAGATACAGGTTCGAGAAGTGTGTGAACACGGCGGGAACCAGTACGATCGCCGCAGCGGTGAGCGTCGTCCTGCCTTCGAGAAACAGCAGCGCCATCAGCATGAAGAGCGATGCGGCGGCTACCGCAACGGGCACGTGCCCGCCGTAACAGAAGAAAACCGCCATGTACCCGCCCGAGAGAAGGACGGCGAGCGAGACTGTACGGAGCGCCGTCGGCCGGTCGTCCCTGCCGATGAGCCGGTTCACGAGCGAGAGTGAAACGGCGATGAAGACGATTCCGGAGACAATGCCGAGCGCCGCGGAGGTCCGTGCGTCATCCCAGATGAGAACTGCGTTGAAGAACCTGAACGCAAGAGCATGCAGGACCGCCGCGACCGGTGCGGCGCCGCCCGCGGCCGCATCCGTCCCGGTGAGAAGATAATCACCGCCCCAGAGGTCGTGCCGGACGCGAAGGATCCAGAAGATGAGGGCGGAACCGGCAAGGAGTGCGGTGGGGCGGAACCGTTTCGCGCGGCCGCCGTCTCCAGGGGTCGCGGAAATTGCATCGGCGGGCCTGCCGCCGAGAAAGACCAGGAGGAACCCGGCCAGAATGATCCCCGCCGTCGGCGAGAGAAACCCCCACATGCTCAGGCCCCACAGGGCCGTCTTCATGAAAAGGGCGGCACACAGCACGGCCGCGAGGTATGCGATGAAGAAAACATTGAACGTCAGTATCGAACGGTCTTTCACGTGTGCAACTCCGGTCAGTGGTTTGGCGGTCGACCTTTCGTGATATTGATCTCACCCTCGGTCGCGGCAACTATAACGGCGGCCGATGTATCCCCGGTAATATTAACCGTTGTTCGACACATGTCCAGAACGCGGTCGACGCCGAGGATCAGCGCGATACCTTCGAGGGGGACGCCGATAGTCTCGAGGACCATCGTCAGCGTGATGATCCCGATGCCGGGAACGCCGGCGGCGCCTATCGAGGCGAGCGTCGCCATCAGAACGATGGTCAACTGGTCGCCGAGTGTGAGCGACATGCCGTATACCTGTGCGATGAACACGGCCGCCACGCCCTGGTACAGCGCCGTTCCATCCATATTGATAGTTGCACCGAGCGGGAGCACGAAGCTCGATACCTCCTCGGACACGCCGAGATTTTCCTCGGCACATTCGATCGTAACGGGTAGCGTTGCGTTGCTCGAAGAGGTCGAGAAAGCGATGATCTGGGCGGGCCGTATGCCCCTGAAGAAGGTGCGGGGACTTATCCCGGCAAAGAGGCGAACCGCACCCGAGTAGACGGCGATCATATGGATGGCGAGCCCCGCAAGGACGACGAGGGAATACTTGAGAAGTGACAGGAGAATTTCAGCCCCGAACCTGCCGACGACGGCGGCGATAAGCGCCAGCACTCCGATCGGGGCGAACTTCATCACGATATGCACCATCTGGATCATGGCCTCGCTGACGGCTTCGAAGAAATCGATGATGGTCTTTCCCTTCCCACCGGGAATCAGGGTGACGGCGATCCCGAGGAGAAGCGCGAAGAAGATGATCTGGAGCATATTTGCCTCGGCGAGGCTTTCCACCGGGTTGGCGGGAACGATGCGGATCAGCGTCTCGAGAACGCCCGGCTTATGCCGGGCGATCTCGATTGTCTCGACGGCTTCCTGCTGGTACGAGGAGAGCAGGTG
>DAOVFR010000051.1 GCA_030672805.1 Candidatus Krumholzibacteriota bacterium | reverse complement strand
GATGACCCGCAGAATAAGACGAGAAGAGAGAAAAAGCGCTGCAAAGAATGTGCAGGAGGCAAAAAAACCTGCTGATACAAAGAGACATAGTGATGAATCGGAGAAAACGAGATTCATCCCCCGTTCCGTGCGTGACGAGGTGTTCACAAGAGATGGAGGTCAGTGCACCTTCGTGGGCTCTGATGGTGTGAGGTGTGAATCGAGATGGAACCTGGAAATAGATCATATCGTGCCATATTCGAGGGGCGGGGGTAACAAAGCAGGCAATCTCAGGCTGCTGTGCCCGGAACACAACCGCCTGGAGGCGGAGCGGGCATACGGGAAAGAGTTCATGCAGAGGTATTACCGCACTGAATGATAGGGTGAAAGCTCACTGCGGGTGGCGCCGAGCGGGGCCCCCACCGCGCGCAGCGAAAGCGAGCACGGTGGGGATGACCGGCGACAGGACCCGCGGGGGGTGGCAACCCGGGCATCTGGTAGGTGGATGCATCCATTATCGAGGGGCTGAAGCCCGAATGACGCGGGTGCGCGGCCTATGAACGTCCACGTTTCTTCCGCAGTCCCTCCCGGAGCTTGACCTCGAGTTCGGCGGGCAGCGGCTTGCCCTTCGGGCGTTCGATCTCCTCCTCCCCGGACTTACGCTCGGACGGCAGCGGCGTGTACGGCTCCATCCCGAGCAGGTGGTGCAGAATCACGAGCGCCGCCTCCTTGTCCGGTATCATTCCCCTGCCCCCCACGTCGGCGTCGAGCTGGGAAAAGGGCGGGATGGGCGAGCCGACGCACGAAGGGCATCCCCGCTTGCACGCACAGGAGGTAATCAGTTCGAGCGCCGCCTGCATGATCTCCTCGACGAGATCGTACGCCTTGAGCGAGAAGCCCAACCCCCCGGGGTACTTGTCGTAAAGGTAGATGGCCGGCCCCCACGTGGAGCGCGAGTTCACGGTCGTTCCGATATCGAGCGGCTCGCACATGACAAACAGCGGCACCACCTCGCGCAGCACGCTCGAGAGGCCGAGCAGCCCCTCTCCGGGAACCCTCCCCCAGTTCCTCACCAGCGCCAGCACTCCCGCCGGCGGTACGATCCAGAGACCCTGCGTCTCGAGCACCTGCGGCGGCAGATCGCACTTCCCGTAGCCGATCGAGTCGCGGCTGCCGAACTTGATCTTCCGGAACATGAAGGTGAGATCGGTCACCGAAACGTCGCCGAAGGCAAGGCGGCTGATACGCCAATCGATGCTTTTTTCCTCACGGTCGACCTTGACCTGGGTCTCGGTGATAGACTGCGTGTAGTAATCGACGTTCGTCTTCTCGACAAAGGCTATCTTTTTATCGACGTCGAGATCCCGGACGAAGTAGGTCTCCGCCTCGTGGAGATAGATCGCCTGGGGATGCACCTGCTGGAAGGCGCTCGCACCATCGATCGTGCCGATGACGGTGTTGTCCTCCTTCTCGTCGATGATCGTGTAGATATCGGGCGAGATGTTTCGCAAGCTAACGTCGGCGCTCGGGTACCCCCTGCCCCTCCAGTACCACCTCCCCTTGACGTAGTTCAGCTCGCGCTCCTCCTCGAGCAGCTCCGCGATGGCCGGCGCATATTCGCCCATCGCCTCGACCTCCTTCGCGCCGAGCGGGAGCTCGAACGCCGCCGCGCGGATGTGCCCGAGAAGAATGTGGGGGTTTCCCGGATCGATGATCGCGTTCTCCGGGTTCCTTCCGAAAAAATAGTCGGGGTTCCTCGCGAGGTACTGATCGAGTGGTGTGTTATAGGGTATGAAAATTATGAGCGCCTCCTCGCTCCCCCGTCCGGCCCGGCCTGCCTGCTGCCAGGCAGAGGCGATGCTTCCCGGGTAACCGACGATGATCGACGCCTGGAGCGCGCCGACGTCGATACCCAGCTCGAGTGCATTGGTGCTGATGACACCCTTGAGTTCGCCCTCGAAGAGCTTGCGCTCTATCTCGCGACGCTCCCCGGGAAGGTAACCCCCGCGGTACGGATAGACGGTGTCCCGGAGGCGTGCGCGGCGCTCCCCGAGCCCGTCACGCGTATACCTCGTGATGACCTCGCTCACGACACGGGCCCTGACGAAAGCAATCGTCTGCACGTCGTCAAGCACGAGGCGCGTGACGAGATCGGCCGCCTCGATGTTCGAGCTCCGCCGCTCCATATCACCGACGTCGATCGTCGGCGGGTTCCAGAAAAGAAACTGCTTGCGCCCGCGCGGGGCGCCGTCGCGCTTGATGACCTTCATCTTCCTGCCGAGGAGTTTGCCCGCATGCTCGCCCGGGTTCGCGATCGTCGCCGACGACGCTGCAAAGACGGGTCTCGACCCGTAATGCTCGCAGATACGCTGCAGCCGCATCATCGCGTTTGCCACGTGGGAGCCGAAGATGCCGCGGTAGGTATGGATCTCGTCGACAACGACGAAATTGAGCCGCGAAAAGAACCCCGCCCACTTCGAATGGTTCGGGAGAATCCCAGAATGGAGCATGTCGGGATTGGTCAGCAGGATCCTCGCCTCACCGCGCAGCTTGCGCCTGAGCGACGTTGGCGTGTCACCATCGTACGTGCCCGCCTCGAAGCTCAGGCCGTCCGGGCCGCTGTAACGCTTCAGCACGCGGAGCTGGTCCTGGGCAAGCGCCTTCGTCGGATACAGGTACAGCGCCCTGCTCTCGCCGTCGACCGCGAGCCGCTCGAGAACGGGTATGTTATAGCAGAGGGTCTTTCCGCTTGCCGTAGAGGTGACTATCACGACGTCCCGGCCCTTGCGCAGCGCCGATACCGCCTCGACCTGGTGAACGTAGAGCTTTTCGATGCCGTCTCTTTCGAGCACACGCACGAGTTCCGCCGGCAGGGGTTCGGTCAGCTCGCCATACCTTGCGCCGCGTACGGGGATGGCATGCTTGTGCACCACCTGGCCGTGATAAAAATCCTCCGCCGTCACTTTTTTCAGAAACTTCGAAACGTCCACTACCGCTCCTTCTTGCCGGTTGGCGTCACTCCCCGTCACCCCCGCCCCGAGAGAAAGAGTGTGACGAGCTGGAGCATCGATACGAGGTCGAGACGGTTATGATGGATGACGCCCGCGATATCGCCGGCGTCGCCCGTCCTCACGAACTCGTGGTATACACCGGGAATCTCGCTCCCCGGCACGTCCCCGATCCTTTTCCTGTTCAACACGAACCTCTCGAGCGTCTGCAGCCTGTGGTTGGGTGTCCTGTCCCCTATCGTCCGTCTCGCCACCGTAAGGAGATCGACATGATGAGCCGGCAGAGACAACTCCAGACCCGAGTACTTAATTCTATCCATTATGAACGGAATGTCAAATGTCAGTCCGTTGAAGGTGACGAGTACCGTGAAACGGGTGAGCACGCCGCCCAGAAACCGCAGCACGGCGGCCTCCTCGGTGTAATCCCTCGCCATTAGCTGATCGATGACAAGCTTCCCTCCCGAGGGATACATGAGCCCGACTAGAAAGAGGGGGCACATGCGAAGCCCCGTTGTCTCGATGTCGAGGTAGCAGATCTCCTCCGGCACTGTCTCGGTGAGAATCCGCAGCGGCCGCAGCACCCCTTCCCCCGGCGTGAACGGGTTCGACAGGGCTTCGAGATACTCGGGGAAGAAGGTTGCGGTCCGCTCCCAGACAAGTTCCGCTTCCTTCAGAACACGGTAGAAGGATTCCCCCCCGGCGGCGACCTCCTCCCCCGTCACGAGATCGTCGAGCGTGCCCGGGGGCCGACGGCCCGGAACGAACGGCTGATGCAGCGGGGCACGTCCCGGCTTTTTCATGCCCGCCGGCGTGTCCCATCCGGTCGCTTCGTCCCCCACGCCGGTTCCCGGGGCGGCGGGCTGTCGCGGACCATCCGGCGGGGCGCCGCTGCGGTGTTTCCGGGGCTCGAATACCCCTTCAGCTTTTTTCTTGAGAGCTTCCAGATCGCTGCGGAGATTGTGTCGGCGCCGGTCGATCATCAGTGATGCTCATCCTGTCGAAATGGTCGCGGTACCTGCAGTTACGTATCTCAAGGAAACACGGAAAACCGTATATTTTCCCCTCGATGTGAATGGTCACATTTATATCCGGTGAAAGAAATCATCGTTTCAAGTTAAGGTTCGCTCATCTGTTGTTCGTAGAGCTTAAGATATGTGCCACCAGCTTCCATTAATGATTGGTGGGTTCCCTCCTCGACAATCACTCCCTTATCGAGAACTATAATCCGATCCGCATCGACTACAGTCGACAGGCGGTGGGAAACGATAAGTGTCGTTCGTCCCTCCCTGAGCCTGTCCATCGAGTTCTTCACGAGGCGTTCAGATTCGGAATCAAGAGATGAAGTGGCTTCATCGAAAATCACGATCTGCGGATTCTTGAGTAAAACACGAGCAATCGAAAGACGCTGCTTTTGCCCCCCACTCAGTCTCATACCCCTTTCACCGACAATCGAGTCGAAACCATCGGTCAGCTTGAAAATGAACTCATCTGCATAAGCCATGGCGACTGCTCTCTCTATTTCCTCACGGGTGGCATCCGGCTTGCCCAACTTGAGATTTTCTTCAATACTCGCATGGAACAGGAATGTGTCCTGTGGGACAAGACCGATCCGTCTGCGCAGATCACTGATCTTCATCTTTCTCACGTCGATTCCGTCCATGAAGACGCTACCGTCCTGAACGTCATAGAAACGACAGATAAGGTTCACAATGGTCGTTTTTCCAGCCCCACTGGCGCCTACAAGAGCCACTTTCTCTCCGGGGCGAAGATGGAGGTTGAATCCCCGAAGAATATCAGAACCGTCGTCTTTCACGTATTTGAATGCCACATTATCCAGTAACACATCTCCCTTTATATCGGCTGCCTGTACGGTCTCATCCCCATCGTAAACGGAAGGTTTTGTATCCAGCAGATCGAAGATCCGTTCAACGGCTCCCATTGCCGACTGCGCCTGGACATTCAGAAATGTCAGTCGTTGTACGGAAGTATACATCCTGCCGAGGTAAACAATGAATGCGACCAGCATGCCCAGGGTGAATTCTCCACCCATCACCCCCAACCCTCCGTAGCCGTATACGATCACCGGTCCCATCGAGATAATGAGCATGCTCAACTGGCGGGATACAGAACCCAAAATCCCTATTCTGAAATTTGCCCGGTAATATTGCATCAATGTCTTCAGGAATGTGCGTCTCATTGAATTCTCAAACGTAAACGCCTTTATTTCCCTGATACCGGCGATCTCCTCCTGGAGATCTTCGGAGATCCTTGCATACGTGGAACGGCTCTCCCTTGCTGATACGACCAGCCGCCTGTTAAAAACCTTGTTGATTAATGCGAGAACCACAAATATTCCGGCACTGATCATTGTCATCTGCCAGCTGAGATACAGCATGAAAGCGAGCATCAGGATCACAGCCATGGAATCGGTAAGCAGCATCAGGAAGGCGTTTGTTGTGAGTGTTTGCACCGAGTCCACGTCTCCCATTACACGTGACATTATCTGTCCAGCCTTCGTTTTTCCAAAGTAGTCCATGGAAAGGCGAATGAGTTTGTCGTTGAGGTCGCGCCGAAGATCTATTACGATTCCATTACTGACTCGCAGGAACAGGTAATCGGTAATGAACATGCAAAGCATGTAGAACAGGTGGAATCCCGCCATGGCAAAGACGAGTTTCAATAGAAGCTGCCGTTCACCATCGGGCAGCGCAACGTCAATGATCCTTTTTACCAGCAGCGGTACAATGAGGGATGATCCGGTTCCGAGAGAGAGAAACATAAATGCGAATAATTGCTTCTGCCAGTATGGCTTGAGATACTTGAAGAGGCGGATCAGGTTGGCCCTGACCGATACTCCCGCAATGTTATCCGCAGGAGCACCTTTAGCCTGTTGATTCATTCTGCCATCCACCTTATGTTTCATTGGTTGAGACAGTTAAAAAGCTGTGCCATTCACTTTCCAGTTCCATCAACGACTTTCCATAGATTTCAACGAACGCGCGCCCTGTCTCCAGCGCATGTAATCCATAGATCAGTTTGAAGGCATCGATGCCGTACCTGGTGATGAGAAAACCCACGAATGAGGCACCCAGCGGATAGGTCAGGAATAGATCGCTTTTTTCGAACTCTTTGTCGGATAGATATCTCCGTATTGATCCCGGCCTGGTTGATAGCAGCATTTGTTGGTGTTTAGTGTGAATTGCATCGCCATGGTGGATGTATTCTGCCGCTCCTTCCTCAAAAAACCTTGTTGGGCGGCCCAACACCCTGAGAACAATATGAGTGTCCTCATGCGGGCTGTCAACCCGGCGCATGTTGTTATACACAGCATGAACTTCACGCCGTTCCACGAATACGTGGCCGGGCATCTGATCACCGGTCAGCAGTCCCTTGTGCAACCTGGATTCATAAAAGTAATAAACGATTGGTTCCCGCTCTCGGTAACGGACAGCGAAAATCTCTTCTATTCTTGCCAGCCCCCTTTCCCGGCTCTTCTTGATCGATTTGATTTCCTTATGAGCCGTCGAACCCGGGATAACATTTAAACGAAAGTGCTCGGTTTCACACAGAATCCACTTCGTGCCGCGTTTCAACAACTCCTCGGCCTCATCGAACCTGTTCCGGTAGCCGTAGATCTGCCCCAGGTTGATATAGGCCATATGGTTCTCGCCGTCCCGTGCCGTTAGTTTTTCCAGGTCCGTTACCGCTTCTTCGACCCCATTGTAACCGATTGAACGTACAAGGTGATTGAGGTAATTCTGTTTGGCCCTGGCATCGTCACATACTACACATTCATAAAGAAACCCGAGTCGATAGTACGCACTAGCATCGTCTGGATTTCCAAGCAGACGCCGCTCAAGAATCCGAATTTCATCGTGGCTACTATCACAGCTTATGAATCCGGGATGTTTGGAATTACTCATTAGATCGGTTGATGTTTGGAACCGCCGAGCTGAAGCGAGATGACAATACCGGAATTTTAATATATCGGGCTGATTTGCTTCAAACGCCACTTCATGAACCGGATCCGGCCCGTGGTGCACTCAAGTCCGCCACGGACCGGATCCCGTCTCATGTTCACGCTATCTTGCACGGACAGAACCACTACCAACCCGGCTGACATATCCAGCAGGGAAGGAGATATGCACCTTGCTGCAATCTTAATTTTCCTACCGCTACGCTCAATAGATTTACAACCTGCGCATTGGTCCTTGTCACCAGTGCTTATTTCGGCCAGGGCCAGATATTAGGCCAGCAGTACCACGGCCAGCAATAGAGATCGGGGTTGCAATCGCTGCAGGGCAGGCAGATGTGAGCCCTGTCCCCATTGTAGGATCTTGTCACTTTCTTGAGTTCCAGCATTTGAAAACACCTCCTTTCTTTGTCAATACCCGGTATTGAACAGCACCCGGTTCATTGGATTCCTTTGATCAACAGGCGCTCTTCACGGGGCATTTCCCTTTTGTTACATTCGCAAACTACTGCTCGACAAGATCGGGATCGAGACCGGCACACTCCATTCCATCCATATCCACCCATTCACCCTGGTATGGATCATAACTGCAATGAAGTGATTTTGCGGTAAGTTCTCCGGTAGTTCCAACCGTTATCGGTCGGCAATCCCTGCAGGCATAACGGTACTCACAGTCCCTGCAAACCTCTATCTTGTCGTACGATAGATCCCAGTATTTACGCAGCGGCCCGTTTACGATCTCGTTCAGCGATTGTTTCCTCACATTACCTGAATCACCGTCGCGTTGCATGATGCAGGGATTCACATCGCCTGTACTGCTTACAGCAAGTTTCCCCTGCCAGCAACCGTTGCCGTTGAATCTCCGGATGAATGTGTTTCTGTCAGTCGTCATGAATTCGGCCCGTGTTCTGAACGCCTGTTTCTTCGACAGCTTGTCAGGAAAGATCTCCTTGTCATTACCCCTCCCGGACGGGCGCACAAGATCGAATCCAGGCGTGGGATTGCCCATTTCTTTCAGAAATTCCATCGTCTCGTCAACGTAGTCTTGATTCTGTTTCATCACCGTCAGGGCAAAGCGTGGCTGGACATCCCTTTCCTTGAGCTTGCGGACATTCTTCATAGTACGTTCAAAGGAGCCGGGAACCGTCGTTATCAAGTCGTGTATCTCGGACCGTTTGGAATATATCGAGCACGCCACTCTCATACCGAGATCCACTATTCTATCAAGCCACTCATTCTTGAGAAATGTGAGGTTACTGAAAACTTCGATGTGTGTGTATCCCAGCTTTCGGGCGCGGTCCGCCAGGTCGAAGATCTTGTCCCCATAAAGAAACGGCTCGCCTCCGATGAACTGAACGGCCTTGCATCCGATCTCCCATCCCTCCTCGAGAAGCCTTAACCACTCATCATGATTCAGCCGCTCGCCGGGACCGGGCTCCGGGCTGCATACGCAATAGCAGTGCATGCAACGCAGATTGCAGTCCTCACGCAGTTCCAACCACATGAAGTCGAGTGTATCGTATTTGTGTTCTAAATCCACCTTGACAGACGTTACCGCTTCCGGACCGAAATCGCCCATCCCTTCATCACACATCTTGCGTAGAAATGTAACGATCTGGTCCTGGCCGGCTTCACTGATTTTGGCGGCGATTGTATCGATTGGCTTACCCGCCTCGCACCCCTTCACAACACTGACAGCAACAGGATCGATTGAATAAACATCCCCTGTTGTAAGGTTATACAGCGCCCCTCGTTTGGCCCCTTTGACAAGGAATGTATCGGTTTTCAAGTTGAAAAACCGCTCGGAATGGCCGCAGACCATATCATTTCCCTTCCGGGAATTGAAATATCAAGTAATATAACAAGACACCGCCCGAGCATGTGTTGAATACACTTACCACAGTCAGGATCCTCCATCGAATGTCAGGATTTGTCAATATAAATCGGGTGGATCCCGCCCGAGCCGCCAGGCACAATTTCTTACAGATCGATGCCTTTCGCTTATCTCAACAGAGCACATTCCCTTGTAAGAATCACTTTACAGGGCTTGATTGACGGGCCGGCGATACCGGTCCGGTTCTTGCAGGTATATCACTCAAGGTTGAATACTTTTCCTTGACTCGGAAAAGGGCAATTCGATATCTTCCAACCGGTTTAACATTATGGTGAATAATAGAATAAAATCGGCCGTCATCCTCTTCGGCCTCCTCGCGGTCCTGCTTGTCGTCTCTCTCCGCCACCGGGACAGACCGGCCGAGCTGGTCCACCATCCCCCCGAGGCGGCGGAGATCAACGAACGGACCGTCACTCCGCCTCCGGCCCCGACGCACGCAGGGATCGTCAGCAAGAATGCAAGCTTCTTCGATCTAATGGCGGCGTGCGGAATTACCCCGCGGGAGATCAGGAAGGTCGAACGCAACTGCCGCGACGTGTACGATTTCAGGCGGATCTACCCCGGCCAGCGTTACGAGCTCTTCGCCGATACCTCCGGCCATATCGAGACACTGACCTTCTCGATCGATGACGAATGCTTCGTCGAGGTGTCGCATGACGGGGAAAAAATCCGGGCCGAAAGGAAGACGTACCCGTCCGAGATCGAGACACGATCGGCATCGGGGATGATCACCTCATCACTATTCACATCACTGCAGGAGCAGGAGATCAACCACGAGGTAGGCCTCAGGCTCGTGGACATCTTCGCCTGGGACATCGATTTCTTCACCGACCTCAGAAAGAACGACTACTATCGTGTCATCTACGAGGAACGGACGAGACTCGACACCGGGACCCGGAGAATCGGGAATATAATCGCCGCCGAGTTCAACACGCAAGGGACAAGCCATTATGCGTTCCTGTTCGAAAACGAGGCGAACTTTCCCGACTACTTCGACGAGAACGGCAAATCACTCAGAAAACAGCTTCTGAGAGCGCCGCTTTCCTACACGAGGATCAGCTCGGGCTTCAGCCACCGCCGGTACCATCCGATCCTTCACCATTACCGTCCGCACCACGGTATCGATTATGCGGCACCGGCCGGCACGGCCGTCATGACAACCGGCGACGGGACCGTGATAAAAGCGGAATACAGGAAAGGAAACGGCAGGTACATCAAGATCAAACACAACCAGAACATGATAACCTACTACCTCCACCTCTCGAGATTCGCTAAAGGGATCAAGTACGGCGCGAAGGTGAAACAGGGACAGGTGATCGGCTACGTGGGCTCCACCGGCTACTCGACGGGACCGCACCTCGATTACCGCGTGAAGAAGAACGGCCGCTTCGTCAACCCAAGGAAGATCAAGCTTCCGCCGGCAAACCCGGTGACCGACGAGAACATGCCGACGTTCGCGCTGCTGCGGGATAACCGGATCGCGAGCCTGACGGGTATTCCGATCAAGGATTGGCGCACCAAGACCTACGCGGACCGGGACCGGCCGCAGGGCGGCGCCGGTGAGGCGTCCCCACCCCACGGAGCTGCAAGCCGCTGACCCATGGCTGAACGTAAAACAATCCTCGTCCACGTCTGCTGCGCATCGTGTGCTAGTTACGTCTGCGACCATCTGGCGGAGCGATTCGACGTCACCGCCTTTTTCGACAACCCCAACATCCACCCTGAAACAGAATATCTCCTCAGGCTCGGCGAGACAAGATCGCTCTGTGAAACACTCGGGCTTCCGCTTGTCGAGGGTCCGTACGACCCGGAGTGCTGGCGGCGCGCCGTCGAGCCGTACCGGGAACTGCCGGAGAGGAGCGAGCGGTGCTGGCAGTGCTACCGCCTGCGCCTCGAACGGACGGCCGAAAGGGCGGCGGAGCTGGGGACCGGTACCTTCACCACGACGCTGTCGGTCAGCCCGCACAAGGTCCATGCACGTATCGTCGAGGCGGGCCTGGCCGCCGCGGAACGATATGGATTGACCTTCCTCGGGGAGAATTTCAAGAAACGGGACGGGTTCAAGATCAGCATCCGCCGGAGCAGGGAACTCGGCCTGACAAGGCAGAACTACTGCGGCTGCGAGCTGAGTCTCGAGGAATCGCTGCGGAGAAGGGCCGGCGGCGGCAGTTCAAACGAGCCACCACCGGAATGATCATTCAATTCAGCTTGGAATGCCTGCCCGTCAGGCACTGATGACAATGCTCCTGTCAGAGGGCGGCCGGACCTCGCCGATGATCGCGGCGTCCCCGACTCCCCTCGAGACGAGCGATGCGACGTAACTCTCCGCCTCTTTTTCCGGGAGCGCCACGAGCAGGCCGCCGGATGTCTGCGGATCGTAGACGAGCATCTCGAGCTCCGGGTAAAAGAAGCCCTCGATCGCGACCCTGTCCTTTGCATAATCCATATTGGTCATGCCGCCGGGAGTGAGATGTCCCTGGTCGGCTAATTCGAGGGCATCGGGCAGCCTCGGAAGGGACCCGGCCTCGATTGCGATCGTCACCTTCGACTGCTCGGCCATCTCCAGTGCATGGCCGATCATGCCGAACCCGGTGACATCGGTGCATGCATGGGCGCCGAACCGGAGCATCTCCTCCGACGCCGCGCGGTTCAGGGCCGTCATGACGTCGCAGAACATCCGCTCCTGGTGCTTGCT
>DAOVFR010000285.1 GCA_030672805.1 Candidatus Krumholzibacteriota bacterium | reverse complement strand
AGAGCCTTGACCGAACGGTCGACGAAACCGAGACCGACGTACCCGATCGCCGCCCTGGTGCTCTGGACGCGCTGCCGGGCCGCCCCGTTGCTGCCGACATACTCGGCCCTGTCGCTGATCTTTTCCTTTTTCATCACGAGCTTGTGGAAACTCTCGTAGGTGCCGCTGTTCGTATCGCGGCTGATCCTCACGATCTCGACGTTCGGCCCGCCGAGCTCCTTCCAGTTCGTGATCTTGCCTGCATAGATTTCACGCACCTGTTCGACCGTCAATCCCCCGATAGGATTGCCCGGATGAACGATGATGGCGATGCCGTCGATCGCGATTACGTGTGCTACCGGCTGGACACCTCTCTCGACGGCGGCCTTGAACTCCTTGAGCTTCATGAAACGTGACATGTCCGCGATGTCGCACATGCCGTTGATCAGGCTCTTGGCGCCGTTTCCGCTGCCGGACTCACTGATGGTAATATTCACATCCTTGTGCATCGACATGTAGTACTCGGCGAATGCCTTCGCTATCGGGCCGACTGTCGTAGAACCGTCGATGATGATCTTTGTCTGCCCGGCGTACAGGTCCGAAGCGGCAACGCCCGAGATGAGCGCCACTACCATGAAAATCGATGTGACTATCCAGAATCTACGCATTACTGCACCCTCCTTTTTCTCTTTCATGCCTGCCCTTATGATACGTTGCCCCTGTTGTGCTTAAGTTAGAAAACCGTTAGGTTTTCGTTAAGCGATGCGGGGATCTTTCTAGAACTTCAGCTTGAGATCGGCCTGCAGACGCTTGTAATCCACCTCGTCGTCGATTCCCTTTTTGTTCAGGAAATATGTCAGTCCGAGATCGACCTTCCTCGCAATACCGTAGCCGAAACCGAATTCGAACCCGTTTCCATCTGTGCCGCCACCGATAAAGTCAGAGTCGGTGAAGGCGGCGAATACGGCGTCGTCCTCGAGCTCGCGATAATTGACTCTCAGATTCACGTGCCCCTTGTCCTTGCCGTACTTAATGGCGGTTCCGATGAGGTAGCCGGTATTCAGGCTGTCCGCGCCGGTGTTTGTTACGAAATTGCCGTAGAATTTCAGTGAGACCTTCTCCAGTTTGATGCCGAACTCGCCGAATGCTTCGAACAGGTTGTAGTCCCAAGCATAACCCATGAAGGTGTCGCCGGCGGCGATGACCTGCTTCGGCGAGTTTCCGAACCAATCCGGCTCGCCGTCATCCTTGAAGAGCGCCTTGACTTCCTCGATCTCCCGGTAATCGTAGTACCCGCCTCCGAGAACAAGATGCATGTCATCGGCCGGTTTGACCTTGAAGCCGCCCTGGACACCGGCCATCCAGGTATCGTCGCCCGAGCTTCTCTCATCGATGTAGAAGAAGGCCGAATTCAGAAAAATGCCGACCTGCCCGGTGACATCGGTCTTGTACATGAGTGCTGCGCCTTCCGGGCTCAGGTCGCCGTCCCAGATGAGCTCGGTCTTCTCCACCTTCATGAAGGGAAACTTCATCTTTCCACCCCTGACGTGGAGGCCCTTGACGGCCCCGGGATGGAAGTCGAAGTACGCCTGGTCGAGCATGAACCCTTTCGTGGAGAATCCGCCGTCGAGGGTCTGGTTGGTCGAAACGGGATCGGTGCTGCCCGTTGCAAGCCGGACGTTCATGGACCAGTCATCTGTCACATCGGCGGACACGACAAGTCGCGCCCTGATACGCCAGCGGTGCCTGTCATCTTTCTCCCCGGCCTGTGTCAGCTCGTGACGATGGCGGAAATCACCGCTCAGCTTCACCTTGTCGAACCAGCTGCCGGCCCGCAAGGTCCCCGGCAGAAGCATCGCTCCCATAGCAACGCAAACAGCCAGTCGCTTCATTGCCTCCTCCTTCTGTTAAGCCCCGAAAACGCGGAAACCCGATTTCATGTCCGTACTATCGATAGGGAATGTTTGATCCGTATTAAGGAAACATTAGAATTCCTTTAATCCGGTCTTTTCGTATATCCGGGCGGCCCCCGTCGATGGCGGTCCCTTTTCGGCCGTTATTATAACTAAGTGAGGATCAAGCCTCTGCACGAAGCCTGATATAAAAGGTGCTGCCCGCGCCGGGAGTGCTTTCAAACGATACGCTCCCCTTGTGGGCAATCATGATGTGTTTAACGATGGCCAAACCGAGACCTGTTCCGCCGAGTTTCCTGCTCCGCGCCCTGTCGACACGGTAAAACCTCTCGAAGAGACGCTCGCCGTGCTCCGGATCTATCCCGCAGCCTTCGTCCCGGACACCGACGACCACCTCCGCACCCTCTTCCACTGCACGAACATCCACCACACCGCCGGGATCGCTATACTTTATCGCGTTGTCGATCAGGTTCACAAGAGCCTGCTCGAGAAGGGCGGGGTTGATCAGCGCGGTTATATCCTCACTGCACGTGACGTCGACAGTGACGTTCTTCTCATCAGCCTTCCATCCGCAGATCATGAGGGCCTCATCGATCACGCTCTTCAGCGGGTGCTCTTCGAGTCTGGAGTCGGCGACCCCGTTTTCCTGCTCGAACTGCGAAAGAAGGAGGAGGTCCTCGACAATCGAGTTCATCCTCTCGATCTGCGTTGCGATGATATCGAGAAATCTCCCGGAATCAATCGGATGGTTGACGGCACCGTCCCTCAGCGTCTCTACGAACCCCTTGATCGACGTGATTGGTGTTTTCAGCTCGTGGGAAACGTTCGCGACGAATTCCTTTCGCACGTTCTCGAGACGCCGCAGACGCGTCACGTCGTTGATGACGATTACCACACCCCGTTTGCCGCCGTCTTCGGCGACAAGCTGCGCTCCGTGCGCTTGCAGGAAGCTCTCGCCCTCCGGGCGATGAAGTATAATTTCACCCTCGACGGGTTTGTCCGCGTTGAGAGCCCGGGAAACGAACTTCTGAAGGTCGGGATTC
>DAOVFR010000174.1 GCA_030672805.1 Candidatus Krumholzibacteriota bacterium | reverse complement strand
GAAGCACCGCCGAGACCGGACGTATCAGGAATCGGGGTATCATTCGCATCATCATTATTGGGCGAGTACATCGTCATATCGATCACGGGCGATACGACTATCTCGTCCTGGCACGGATCCTCGGTACCACCGCCACCCAGGCAGAATGGCGTATCGAAGAGTCCGGGATAGGTCGGGCTCGGATAAGACGATCCCACGAAGAAAACGACCTGGGTGCCGAAGTTATCACCGCAAGGATCGTACTCGAGAAGGTTTGAATAGAGACCCGAGAAAGACCCGTACGGAGTCTCGACATCGCCGTTCCACCACCCGCAGAATTCCTGCATCACCGGGCAGCCCTCGAAATCCTCGTAGTCAAGCGTACCCGTGATATCCGCGATAGTGATCGAGTCGACTATGAACCCGCCATCGGTGTTCCATAGGCCGTCCTGGTCACTCCACGCACCGTCCGAAGTGAAGTGGTAACGCAGCTTCGTCTTGGCCTGCGCGAGAAGCAACTCGTAAGTCACGACCGTATCAACAAGGCCGTCCCAATCTTCGACTTCGGTCCAGTTGCCACCACCGGCATCGTACTCAATGTGGGTATAGTCATAACCCGGCTCCGAATCGAAGAACGCCTTGAAGGACCATGTCAACATACCCGCGAACTCGAACGAATCACTTACGAGCATCTGGTTCCAGCTGTTGCCGTAACCGGGTGCTGCCACCCAGCCGCACACGTACTCGTTGGTGCCGGGTCGCACACCGCACCACATGGACTGCAAACCCTCGAGGGGTACCAGACCACCGTGGACTCCGGGGGTTACCCCCGCGAAGTCGTCAACGTGGCTAAAGGTGTCATACTGGGCGGTATTGTCAACTTGTGTCCAACCCTGCCAGTCCATCTGCTCGAAATCATACCAGACGATACAGTATGTATCGGCCTGCGCGGTCGCCATAAGAGAGGGAGTGTACGGTCCATCAGGAAGCATTTCCTGATCCGACAAATCCCTGACGATACGCTTGCCGGTCTTATCCATATCGCGCGCCGACACTGAGCCGATGAACAGGGCAAGGAAGCAGACGCCTAGTACTATTACTAGTGTCTTCTTCATTACTTTATTCCCCCCATCGTTAAGAGAATAAACCTAAATTCTAATTCGACACACACCGAATTTAATCTCGAAGGCAGGTGTTAATTCCTTATCCCGGAACGCGTATCTGGCCACCCCCTTTCCGGTGTTCCGGAATGCTTCAACCCGTAAAGCAAGGTTCCTTCCGCTAGAGTTCCTGTCTTTGTCGAGTAAGTCCGGCCCTCCAACGGTGGTCGGCGTCAGATTGGAAACCCCACTCCGAAGGGAGGTTTGCTCTTGGCGAGCATACCCTTACCCTGCTTTCGAGACCGGAACAATAATACCATAAGATGTTGTAAAATGTCAAGTAACAAATTCCGTGCGGTTCCCCGTAAATCCAGCGGGCTGACAGGTGGAGTGGAGAAGGGAGTTATTCACCGGTAATACACGAAAAATCGAGAAACAAGCTGAACGCTGTATGGAGACCGAGAAGGAACGCGTGGCGGTTGTCCCTCACCTCTCTATCGTCACAGTTCACGAGAACCTCGTCGAAGTATCTGTTTATCGCCGGAACGATGCGGGCGATGATCTCGAGGTATCTCCCGCCGTGAGCGTTTTCCTCGATCCGGAGAAGATCTCCTAACGTCCGGGACGCTTCCTCGAACAGGCGGCTTTCCGATTCCTCGCTGAACAGGGCGGGAGAGAAACCGAGCGCCTCCGGCGTTTGTCCGGAGAAGGCATGCATGGCCTTCCGGCCTGCGTCCACGTCCACCGGTTTCTTCATGTCACGGGGGATTATGTTCGTTACGCGCTTCATGGCAAGTACGAAACCGGTCAATTCGCCATCGTTCCTCATCCGCTGGAGCTCGGCGGCCATCTCCCTTGCCGTGACCGGTTTCTCCCATGGAGCGGTCAGGACCGCCGCAACGAGGTCATAGTCAAACCCCTCGCCCCTGAGCATGCTGGTCAGGCGCTGCCTGAAGAAATCGATGATCATCTTCTCGAGCTCCCTGCCGATCCCCGGTAATTCGATCCCCTCCTTGCCGAACAGGTCGATACTGTACCGGATGGCGCCGGGCAGCGGGATACCGGCCTTTCTGGCTATGAGTATCCTGAGCAGTCCGAGCGCATGCCTGCGGAGCGCGTACGGGTCCTGCGAGCCTGTCGGTCCCAGTCCCAGGATGAAACAGCCTGTAATCGTATCGAGCTTGTCCGCCAGTGCCAGCAGAATGCCCGCCTCCCCTTCAGGAATGCCGTCTCCGGCGAATCTCGGCAGGTAATGCTCGAATATCGCCTCGGCAACCTCGTCACTCTCGCCGGAGACCCTCGCGTATTCCCTCCCGATGTATCCCTGCAGAAGCGTGAATTCCTTGCCATCCTTGACCATCTCGCTCGCAAGGTCCGCCTTCGCGAGGCGTGCCGCCCTTGCGATAATATTCTCGAGCCCGGGATCGCCGATCCCCCATTCCGATTTGAACCGGCACGCCAGCAGTTCCATCCGGCCGGTCTTCCGGGCCACACTGCCAAGTCCCTCGAGCCATACGATGCCATCGAGCTTCTCCGCAAGCACGGACAGTGGTTTCGACGTATCTTCCCGGTAGTAAAACTCCGCATCGGCGAGGCGCGCCTGCAGCACCCTCTCGTACCCCTTGATGATCTCCCGCTTGTTGCGCCGCGCCCCGTCGGCGAATGCGATAAAGCAGGGCTTAAGCCTTCCACCGCGGCCCGCCACGGAGAAGTAGCGCTGATGGCTCTTGAGAGCCGTCACGATGACCTCGCGGGGAAGCGAGAGAAACGACCGGTCGAAACTCCCCGTCAGAACCGTGGGCCGCTCGAGCAGGTTCGATACGGAACCGACGAGATCCTCATCCTCGATAAGCGATCCACCAAGTGCCCGTGCGGCTTCGCCAGCGAGCCTTCTCACCGTATCACGCCTCTTTTCCTGATCGAGAATAACGCCTTTTTTCCGGAGCACGGCGAAGTAATGACCGGTGCTTTCGACTGTAACATATTCCTTTTTGTATGGTGAGAGTCTCGTCACGTTTCCCGCCGACAGGGCGCCGATCTTGAATGTGAGCCTCCTTTCGCCCAGCATGGCGAGAATCCACCGGACTGGCCGGGCAAAGCGGAAATCACTCCCGTCCCACCTCATCGTCTTCGGAAACCGGATCAACCGGAGCCACCCGGGGATCTTTTCCTTCAGAACGGCGGAGGTCCGCCTTCCCTCGATCCGCCGCACGACCGCGATGTACGCTCCCCTGCCCGTCTCGATCGTCCTGAGAGCATCGACCGGAACCCCCTGAGCCTTGGCAAATCCGGCCGCCGCCCTGGTGAACTGCCCGTTTTCGGTGAGCGCGACCTTGACGGGCGGCCCCGTCACCCTCTCCTCGTCCGCCCGCTGCCTTGACGAGAGCCCCTCGATGAACACGACGAGCCTGTTGGGCGTTCCGAACACACGGAGCCCGCCATACTGTATTCGTTCCGCCTTGCACCCATCCGCGAAGAGCATCCGGAGCTGGTCCAGGGCGCCTGATATGTAACCGCTGGGAAGGTTCTCGCAACCCACCTCGAGCACAAAATCCTGTTTCAACTGCTTCTCCCCCTGCTGCCGCCGGGCCGTTTCAATAAAGGGAACCCGAGGCGCTTCCGCTGCTCGATGTAGCGCTCGGCAACCCGGCATGCGACATCCCTGATCCGGGCGATATAGCTCGTACGTTCCGACACGCTGATCGAGCCGCGCGCATCGAGGACGTTGAACACGTGGGAACACTTTATCACATAATCGTACGCGGGCAGGATGAGTCCATCATCGAGCATCCGCGCCGCCTCCTGCTGGTACCGTTCGAATATCTCGAAATAGAACGGGACGCCGGCCCTCTCGAAGTGAAACGAGCTGAATTCACGCTCGGCCTGCAGAAAAAGCTCACCCCACTTCACCCCGCCGCCCCACTCGATCTCCATGATGTCGTCGACCCCCTGAAGGTACATGCAGATCCGTTCGAGGCCGTAAGTGATCTCGGCGGAGACCGGGTCCAGTTCCTGCCCTCCCGCCACCTGGAAGTACGTGAACTGCGTGATCTCCATCCCGTCGAGCCACACCTCCCACCCCAGTCCCGCCGCGCCGAGTGTCGGCGACTCCCAGTCGTCTTCGAGCAGCCTGATATCGTGCCTCGAGGGATCGATGCCGATCGCTTCGAGGCTCTCGATATATATCGGCAGCACATTTTCGGGTGACGGTTTCAAGATGACCTGGTACTGGTTGAACTGCTGGACCCTGTTCGGATTCTCGCCGTACCGTCCGTCCTTGGGCCTCTTGGAAGGTTCGATGTACGCTGCCATCCATGGCTCCGGTCCCAGAACCCTGAGAAACGTGGACGGGTTCATCGTCCCGGCCCCCACCTCCGAGTTGTACGGCGTAAGCAGCAGGCACCCCCGCCCGGACCAGAATTGCTCCAATGCCGTTACAAGTTCCTGAAAGGTCAATCCCGGTTCACCCCTTTCAACAGGCTCAGCGCCCGTGGAAACCTATACCCGTCGATATGGTAAAGGAATATTCGGTGAAGCAGTCCGCCGATCTCCCTGCGCTGTGCAGGCAACAGCGTCTCCTTTTGCAACGCCCCGTATCCTCCCGCTTCGATCCGGCCGAGCAGCTCGTGCGACCCGGCCGACAGAGCCAACTTTGCATCGTTTCTTCCACAGGCGGCACATCTGACCACTCCGTCAGGGGGATCGAACCCGATCCCGGTCCCCGAAAGCTGCTTTCCGCAGACAGAGCATTCTCCGAGGTCGGGGTAGAGTCCGAGCACCTTCAACAGCCGGACCTCGAAAGCAAAGAAAGCCAGCCAGGGATCAACACCTCCCGTTACGAGACGCATGAACCCTTCGAACACGTCAAATGTTCTTGATCCCGCCTCTCTTCCGACAACCGACCGGTCAACGATCTCGAGCCCCGCCTGGAAAGTACAGAGTCTTTCCAGATCCTCCGTCCCCGGTCCGAATACCGGCCCGGCCGATATCTCCTTCAGAAGCTGCATGCCCCGCTGCTCGCGGAAGTAGAAGACGGCCTCACCGAGATTGCCCGTCCGCAGTATGCCCGAAAGGCGGCTTCCGCTCCTTCGCGCTCCCTTGGCGAGCAACCGGACCTTGCCGTGTCTCCTGGCCAGGACAACCGCGACGATGCTCGATTCCCCGAACTCGTACGTTCTCAGTATGATGACGCGGTCTTTGAGAATCTTGCTCATTCCCGGCCGGTGATCCTACCCTCCCCCGATCCTGTCGAGAAACAGGGTAGCAATCCCCAGGTATATCAGTATCCCGATAATGTCATTCGACGTCGTGATGAACGGACCGGTCGCCAGCGCCGGATCGATATTCATCTTTTTCATATTTGAAAGTAATATTGAACCATCCCCGCCTGTATCAAAAAGAATGCTTTCCCCCGGCGTTTTGATTACACAGCCAAATCCCCAACTGGTAGTTAAATCCGGATTAATCTGATAATTATCAAAGACAATTTTGATAGAAATATTCCCTTCAATTTGCAGGGGGGCGGATTTC
>DAOVFR010000122.1 GCA_030672805.1 Candidatus Krumholzibacteriota bacterium | reverse complement strand
CGCTCGGGGAATTGCTCGGTTCTTCCGGCTGATGTAACCCGGTGTGTATCACGAGGAATAATTGGATGAAAATGTCTGTCAGCAGGGTTCTGCCTGTCAACAAATCGATCGGAGTTTCGACGTACGACTGTATCCGGCGGTTCAAGAAGGTGATCAGTGTCGACAAGATCGGCCACGCGGGAACCCTCGATCCGCAGGCGGCAGGCCTGATCCTGCTGCTTACGGGGGAAGCGACGAAGTTGTCGAACTACCTCATGGACCTTCCCAAGCGGTACGTGGCGGATATCAAGGTCGGGGAGGCAACCGACACGCAGGATGCAAGCGGGAAGGTTCTGAGAACCGGTGACTGGAACCACGTTTCGCGGCGGACGGTCGAATCGGCGCTGAAGAAATTTACCGGAAGGCGGATGCAGACGCCACCGATGTTCTCGGCACTGAAACACAGGGGCACTCCGCTTTACCTCCTTGCCCGGAGAGGGCAGAAGATCGACCGCAAGCCCCGCGAGGTCGAAACGTACGAGATCAAGCTTGTCTCCCTCGACCTGCCCGTATTCCGTATAGAGGTGTTCTGTTCTCGAGGTCTCTACATCCGGGTCCTCGCCGAGGAGATCGGGGAGGCCCTCGGGGTTCCGGCGCATCTGTACAGTCTCGTCAGAACGAGTATCGGGCATTTCAGCCTGGATTCCGCCGTTCCGGACGACGATCTCGGTTCATTCGCTACTATGGATGAACCCGGCTTTACTCTCTCCGAGGCGCTGAAACACATGCCCACTGTCACTATCACCGATTCCCAGGCCGCTGGCCTGGAACACGGAATCACCCCGAATCCGGCCGGTCCGGTTCCACCGATGGGAAGCCTCGTCAGGCTCGTGAGGCCCGACGGGGATCTCGGCGCCATTGGCGAGATCGGCCCAGGAAATGTAATGCGGCTGAAGCGGGTATTCCGGAACGTGGCGGAACGGTGAAGCCGGCTCCCCGGAGATACGAATGGAGATCATTTCGAACGTTAACAATCTGCCGTGCGGCTCGTGGCAGGGAAACGTCGTCACGATCGGTGTTTTTGACGGCGTGCATGCCGGTCACCAGGATGTTATCCGGCGATGCGCCGGGATCAAGAGGTCGACTGGCAGCGGGAAATCGATTCTGCTCACATTCGACAGGCACCCCCTCAGCGTGACGAACCCTGACAGGGCTCCGAGACTCCTGACGACGCTCGAAGAAAAGATTTCGCTTCTAGGTTATCATGACATCGACTGCATCGTCATAGAGCGATTCACGGCGGAGATGTCCGGAATGGACTACGGAACGTTCATCGCCGAGCGTCTCGTCAAGCGGCTTGGCATGATCCATCTCGTCGTCGGGTACGATTTCCATCTTGGGAGGGGACGGGAGGGTTCACAGCTCCGGCTTGTGGGGGAGGGGAGGCGGTCGGGATTCGACGTGACTATCGTCCCACCGGTCGTTTTGTACGGCAGGGTCGTCTCGAGCACGAAGATACGCAGAGCAATCCTGGAGAGGAAGCTCGATGAAGCGGAACGGTTCCTGACGCGCCCATTCTTTTTCGATGCCGAAGTCATCCGCGGCGAGGGGATCGGCCGTGGGCTCGGGTTTCCCACGGCGAACGTGGAGGTTCCAGGCGGTGATAAGCTGATCCCGCCGGACGGCGTTTACGCGGTGCGTGTCACAATGGGTGGGGATACGCATGGAGGCATGATGAACATCGGCAGCGCTCCAACCGTTCACGGCGGCGGCGCAAGGCGGATCGAGATCCACGTTTTCGGGTTCGACGGCGATCTCTACGGGGAACGCCTCAGGATCTTCACCGTGGGATTCATCAGGAACGAGAAAAAATTCGACGATCCGGATCGGCTTCAGACACAACTTGTACTGGACAGAAATACCGCACTACGGATTCTCGAAAAGAAAGATTGACATCCATGAATGATTGTGTATGTTTGGGAATTACACAGCAGGATTTCCGTAAAGCAGTAGTTATGCGGATAGGGACGGAGTCCCCTTCTGCTGCCATCGTGTTAATCAGCGATAGAGTCAAGGAGGTGTTTGACGATGGCACTGCAAAGTGAGATGAAGAAAGAAGTAATCACCAAATTCCGGTTACATGAACGGGATTCGGGATCACCCGAAGTGCAGATTGCGCTTCTGACCGAGCGGATCAACAACCTGACCGAGCATTTCCGGGTCCACAAGAAAGACTTTTCTTCGCGGCGTGGGCTGCTCAAACTTGTCGGCCGACGCAGGAAGCTTCTCGATTACCTGAAAAAGAGCAGGCTCGATAAGTACAGAGGACTAATCAAAGATCTGAATCTCAGGAAATAACCCGAAGGCCCTTGAATTATCCCCCCGAAAACATGGGTTTCATGGGTGGGACATAGGGTGTAGTCTATTTTCCCTGAATGGAGGAATATTTCAGGATGATTCGAAAAAAGAAAGAGATCGACGGCAAGGAATTTATGTTCGAGACGGGACGGATGGCCAGGCAGGCCCACGGGTCGGTGCTGGTCGGCGAGGAAGGAACGGTCGTGCTCGTGACGGCGGTCGCATCGAGGGAGGAGGATACCGAACGTGACTGGTTCCCGCTTTTCGTCGAGTACCGTGAGAAATTCTACGCTGCCGGCAAGATACCGGGAGGTTTTTTCAAACGGGAGGGGCGTCCTGGAGAGAGGGAAACGCTCAGTGCCCGGCAGATCGACCGGCCGATCCGCCCCCTCTTCCCGGAGGGTTTCAAGTACGAGGTGCAGGTTGCCTGCAGCGTTCTCAGCAGTGACCAGCAGCGCCAGTCGGACGTGCTGGGGATTACGGGCGCATCGATCGCGCTCGCCCTGTCCGATATCCCGTTCGAGACGATCATTTCCGGCGTCAGGGTCGGATACATCAACGACCAGTTCGTTCTGAATCCCACCTTTTCCGAAATCGAGGAAAGCAGCCTCGAGCTCGTCGTGGCGGGTTCGGACGATGCGATCATCATGGTCGAGGGGGACGCCAGGGAGGTCCCTGAGTCCCTGATCATGGAGGCGCTCAATTTCGGCCACGAGAAGATCAAGCTTCTGAACACGTTTCAGCGCGAGTTCCTCTCTGAATGCGAGGTGTCCGCGAAGAGGAGTTTCTCTCCGCCGGAGAGGAACAGTGAGCTGGAGAAGAAACTAAGGGAGATGTATACGCGGGATATAGACGGGCATTCCCGGATCACGGGAAAGCATGAAAGCGCCGAGGCCATCGGCGTTTTGACAAAGGAGGCGGTCGAGCGTTTCGCCGAGGAGTATCCAGAATCCGGGAAGCAGGTCAAGAATATCATCCATGATATCGAACGCGACGTCGTCAGGCGCATGATCATCTCCGAGGGTGTCCGCAAGGACGGGAGGGCGTTCGACGAGGTCCGGCCGATCACGTGCGAAGTCGGGGTGCTTCCGAGAACGCACGGGAGCGCGCTGTTTACACGCGGTGAGACACAGAGCCTTGTCGTGACGACGCTGGGCACCTCACAGGACGAGCAGCGGATCGACACCCTCATAGGCGAGGGATGGAAGGACTACATGCTGCACTACAACTTCCCTCCGTTCAGTGTTGGTGAAGTCGGCCGGTTCGCCGGTCCCGGTAGACGCGAGATCGGGCACGGAGCTCTCGCCGAGCGCGCGATCAAGACGGTCATTCCTGAGGACGATGATTTCCCCTACACGATCCGGATCGTCTCCGATATCCTCGAATCGAACGGTTCGAGCTCGATGGCGACTGTCTGCGGGGGTAGCCTGGCGTTGATGGATGCCGGTGTCCCGATCAGAAAGGCCGTGGCCGGCGTCTCGATGGGACTCGTTGTTGAAGGAGACAAACACGCGATCCTGACCGATATCCTGGGAGCGGAGGACCACCTCGGCGACATGGACTTCAAGGTGACCGGAACGAGGGAGGGGATCACCGCCTTCCAGATGGATGTCAAGGTTGCGGGCATCAGCGAGAAGGTCATGCATGAGGCCCTCGAACAGGCCCGAAGTGCCAGGCTCACGATCCTCGATATCATGAATAAGACGATCGAGAAACCGCGCGATGAGATCTCCCCGTATGCACCGAAGATAGTCCAGATCAAGATTCCCGTCGATAAGATCAGGGATATCATCGGTCCCGGCGGCAAGATGATAAGACATATCCAGGAGGAATCGGGGGCAAAGATCGACGTCGAGGATGACGGAACCATTCAGATCGCCTCGGCGACCCAGGAGGGGGGCAATAAAGCCCTCGAGATGATCGAGGCCCTCACCGAGGAGCCCGAGGTGGGCAAGGTATATGCGGGCACCGTCAAGACCATTCTCGCATTCGGCGCTTTCGTCGAGATTCTTCCGGGAAAAGACGGTCTGCTCCATATCTCCGAAATCGAGCGGAGGCATATCCAGAAGGTCGAGGACGTGCTCTCGCTCGGTCAGAAGGTGGATGTCAAGGTTATCGGAATAGACCGGGAAGGCAAGATCAGGCTGAGCCGAAAGGTTCTTCTCTAACCCGTTCAATGCTGAAAATACCACGTCCTCGCACAATCACGCTTGCTTCGGGAGCGACGCTTCTCCACCAGCGCAACCCGGTATCGCCGACCATAGCGTTCGGCGTATGGTTCAACAGGGGGTCGCGTGACGAAGGGGAAGGGGAGCGGGGCCTCTCGCACCTGCTCGAACATATGGTGTTCCGTGGAACGGAGCGGCGTGATGCGCTCCGGATAGCATACGACCTCGAGGCGATCGGCGGCCAGTGGGACGCCTTCACCGGCAAGGAATCAACCTGTTTTCACTGCAAGGTTCTCGAGGAACACTTCGCGGAACTCATCGATATCTTCGCTGATATAGTGCTCACACCGGCGTTCCCCGGGGATGCGTTCAAGCTCGAACGTAGGGTCGTTCAGGAAGAGATCAGGAGTGTGAAGGATTCTCCCGAGGAATCCGTGCACGAGCTGTTTTACACGACGCTCTTCAGGGAGCATCCGCTTGCGCACCCGGTTGCGGGATATTTGAAGGATATTTCGCGGTTCACGCTGGAAGATCTGACGCGGTTTCACGGCAAGATCTACACCGCGTCGAATACAGTGCTCGGGTTTGTCGGAAACCTTGCCTCCAGGGACGTCGTTTCAATAATCGAGCGAAGATTCAGATTCAAGCGGAAGCGCGGAGCGGTTGCCCGTTCGGGGCACTCCATCCGGAGCGGCAGGATCCGCTCACTGAGGCGGTCCGAATGGTCCCAGTCGCATGTGTGCATCGGGGCATGCACCGTCGCTGCGTCCGATTCGGAAAGGCACGCGATCGTGGTGCTTTCGAATATCCTCGGCGGCGGTGTTTCGTCGAGGCTGTTCCAGAGCATGCGGGAGCGGACCGGACTTGCATATTCGATCTACACGCATACGAATTTCTGGACCGACACGGGCTGCCTGTGGTCCTATTTCTCCGTCGAACCGAAAAACCTCCCGGCCGCCCTCGAGATCTTTCACGATGAGCTCGAGAAGATACGGAGAGACGGGGTCACGCAGGCGGAGATTGAAAGTGCACACGCGCAGATCAAGGCAGCGATCATTTTCGGCATTGAGCATGTCGACACCCGGCTGTTCAGGCTGTTTCAGGGCGAGTGCTACCATGGGAGGTACATATCGCCCGATGAGGTGATACGGGCCATCGAGCGCATCGACAGGGGGAAGATCATCGAGGCGGCACGAGCGTTTCTCGCTCCGGGCAGGCTGACCTACACGACGTGCGGGCCGGTAACTTTACGGGGACTGGTACCCGCCGGCGGAAGACCGTACCGGTGTGACGCCGGTCGTGGAGAGGAGGCCCGTTAAGAGTGCAGCAGCGGCACGGCGGCCCGAAAGTGGCGATACGGTACCTTCCGCATTACAGCGGGCTCGATCCGATCAGGAAAATGACCGGGGGATCGAGCGGCTTTGATATCGTTGCCGCCTGCACCGGGAAAATCGTGATCCCGCCCGGCGGGGCCGTGCTCGTTCCCGCAGGCTTCGAGCTTTCGATCCCGCCAGGCTACGAGGCGCAGGTCAGGCCCAGGAGCGGTCTCGCTCTCAGGAATCGGGTAGGGCTTCTCAACGGTCCGGGAACGATCGACAGCGATTATCGCGGAGAGGTGGGGGTCATCCTGTTTAATTTCGGTGAAGAGGATTTCATCTGCATGAGGGGTGACCGGATTGCCCAGCTCGTCTTCTGCATGGTTCCCCATGTCGAGCTCGTCGAGCAGGACAAGCTGGACCGGACCGGCCGGGGCTCGGGCGGGTTCGGGCATACCGGATGAACATGCCTTCACCGCCGGAGAAACACGGTGCATCCGGCCGGTCTTCGCGATGTTTACGGGAAAACGGCATGGCGGTATTCATTACAGTCCTGTGTCTCTGTGTGGTATCCGGTCTGGCCGGTTACATCGTCTGGAGGTCGAGGTGGGGATACCCGTCCAGGTCGGTACCGGCGGTTCTCGCTTATCACAAGGTGACACGATTCGAGTTCGGAGGCACGTGGGTGACGCCCGGCCGTTTCGCCTCCCAGATAGACGCCCTCGTGGACGCCGGTTACAGCTTCATCGATGAAACTGGATTCCTCGACGTGCTGGACGGCACCAGGGAAACCGCGGAACGTGAAGTGCTTCTCACCTTTGACGACGGTTACCGGGAACTTCTAGACAGCGCGATACCGGCGCTGGAGAAAAGAGGGATTCCGGCGCTGATATTCCTCATACGCGGTTTTGCGGGGCGGGAGAATGGGTGGGATCTGAACCTTCCCGGGAGAAGGTGCAGACACCTGGGTTGGGACGAGGTGTCCGATCTGGTACGGCGCGGGTTTACGTTCGGATCGCACTCGGTAACCCACCGGGACCTCACACGGCTCTCCGGCGAGGAACTCGTGCATGAGCTTTCCGACTCGAGGAATGAGATCGAGCGGAGGATCTCATGCGAAGTGAGGAGCTTTTCCTACCCTTTCGGGAGGACCAACCAGCGCATCGAAAGAGCCGCCGCCGGGGCCGGTTACCGGGCGGCATTCACACTCTGTCCTGACAGGCGCGCGACCGACGTTGAGCGGTACTGCCTGCGGCGTGAGGGTGTCTATGTCATCGACACGGTGGCGACCCTGAAGTGCAGGCTGGGGCGCCGCGGTCTGTTCTGGTTCGAGGACCTGAAGGGAAGAGCGATCAACGCGGTGGCGGTGCTCACGCCTATCCTGAAGGGGGAGTGATGACGATACGAGTATCGGGGGAAGGATGGGGTTCTACTTCCTGACGAGCATGTACGAGACGCTGTTATTGCCGAGGCGGTACCGCAGATCGCTCTGGTACACCTGCTCGATCGTTTTTTTCGGGACGTAATTCCTGACGGCG
>DAOVFR010000183.1 GCA_030672805.1 Candidatus Krumholzibacteriota bacterium | reverse complement strand
CCGTCGTAATGCCTCATCAGCAGGTGCGTCTCGATCTGCTGGAGGGTATCGAGCATCACGCCGACAACGATCAGCAGTCCCGTGCCGCCGAAACGGAATGGAAGCCCGCCCTTACGGATCATGATGTCAGGCAGGATCGCGATAAACGCAAGGAAGATCGCTCCGGGGAGCGTCACCCGTGTGAGTACCCTGTCTATGTAATCGCTCGTTCTTTTCCCGGGCCTGATACCCGGAATGAACCCGCCGTACTTCTGCATGTTCTCCGCCAGATCGACGGGGTTCAGGATGATGGCGGTGTAGAAATACGCGAAGAATATAATGATGATAGCATACAGGGTAGTGTAAATCCACCCCGACGGCGATAGGATCGTTTGTATGTAATCCATCACGACGCTGTTCTTCAAGAATGGAAGCGCCGCGATCGTGCTGGGAAACATCATGATCGACTGCGCGAAGATAATGGGAATAACGCCGGCAGTGTTCACGCGAAGCGGAATGTACTGCTGGCGGCCCCCGTAGATTTTCCGCCCGACGATACGCTTTGCGTACTGAACGGGAATGCGGCGCTGGCCCTGCGTGATCAGGATCACGCCGGCGATGACGCCGACCATGATAACGATCAGCAGAACCGAACGGAACGGCGTAAGCTGTCCCAGACTGAGCGCCCGCCATGTCTGGAGGAAATCGTTCGGGTAACGCGCGATGATCCCGATCATGATAATGAGCGAGATGCCGTTCCCGATGCCGCGCTCGGATATCTGCTCGCCGAGCCACATCACGAAGATGGTCCCCGCGGTCATCGTTACCATGGTGAGCAGCTTGAATGGAAGACTACTCATGATGACGACCGGAACGCCCTCGGGAGCGAGACTCTCGAGAAACAGCGCGATCCCGATCGATTGCACCGCGGCGAGCCCGACGGTTCCATACCTTGTGTACTGCGTGATCTTCTTGCGGCCTTCCTCACCCTCCTTGGCCAGTTTCTCGAAGTAGGGGATCACGGCCTGGAGCAGCTGGATAATGATCGACGTGCTGATGTAGGGCATGATCCCGAGGGCGAAAATAGTCGCGCGGCTCAGGTTCCCACCCGCAAAGAGGTCGAACAGGGCAAATATCGTTCCCCGCTGCGTCTCGAAAAACGCTTTCAGTGCAATAGGGTTCACCCCGGGCGCTGTAATGTGGCCGCCGATCCTGTAAACGATGAGCAGCCCGATCGTGAAGAGGATACGCCGCTTGAGCTCCGGGATGCCGAATATGTCCTGAAACTTCCTGATCATTTTCTACTCGCACCCTAAACGGGGGTCTTGTCACCCGCCCCGGGCGGTTCCTTTCCGGAAAGCAGTTTTATCGTCCCACCGACGGCTTGTATGGCCTTCGCCGCCGCCGCACTCACCGCATCGACCTCTATGTCAAGGGCGACTTTCAACTCGCCTCTTCCAAGAATCTTGACGGGAAGGGCGGCCTTCCTGACCAGCCCCGCCTCTATCAGGGCGCCCCTGTTCACCTTGGCACCCTTATCGAACCGGTTCAGCCGCTCCAGGTTCACCACCTGGTAGGGAACCTTGAAGATGTTGGTAAACCCACGCTTGGGAACGCGCCTCTGCAGCGGCATCTGCCCGCCCTCGAACCAGGGGGGAACACCCCCGCCCGAGCGGGAGTTCTGTCCCTTGTGACCCCTTGTCGCCGTCTTCCCGTGCCCTGAGCCGGGCCCGCATGCGACCCTCTTTCGCTTCTTCACGGCTCCGGGCGCCGGTCTGATCTCATTCAATTTCATCGTGCAAGCGCTCCTTGTACCGAAAGTCTTCCCTGACTCCTCACGTAGCGTTCCGGCCCCCCTGCGAGCCGCTGTCTTCCAATGCTTCCACGGCCCCGGTCTGCGCGGTATCCTCCGCAACCGTTCCGCGCTCGATAACGGTGAACCCGGCCTTCCTCGGGGCAGGTCCGGGGATATCCTTTTCATCGACCTCCTCCCACTCGATCAGGTGGCGCACCTTGTTCAGCATACCCCTGATCTCGGGAGAATCGTTCTTGTACAGGGTCTGGTGGATCTTGCGAAACCCGAGCGACTGCATAACCACCCTGTGTTTCTTTCGCTGGGATCCGATCACGCTCCGCACCTGTGATATTTTTAATTTCTTCGCCATCAGCGTTTCCTCACTGTCCATCTAATATCAGACCATCACGTGGCGGTCCGAAACAGGTTCATCCTAAAGGTCCCGAGCTACGCCCCGGAAACCTCGGACCCGTTCCCGGCCGCAGGCTCGATCCCTGTCGCAGCCTCGTCCTTTTCGCCGGCCCGCACCTCTTTCTCTTCGAGCCCAAACAGCTTTGTAATCGAGATGTTCCGCCGGCGAGCGACATCCTTCGCGCTCTTGATACTTCTCAATCCCGCCATGGTTGCCTTGACCATGTTGTGAGGATTGTTGGAGCCGAGCGACTTGGTCAGTATGTCCTTGATCCCTGCGACCTCGAGGACCGACCGGACACCACCCCCGGCAATTACGCCAGTACCGGGAGAAGCGGGTTTGAGCAGCACCCTGGACGCACCGAAGCGCCCGATCACCTTGTAGGGTATCGTGCCTCCGATCATCGGGATGCGGATCATGGCCCGTTTTGCCTCCTCGGAAGCCTTCCGTATCGCGTCGCTGATCTCGTTCGCCTTGCCGAGCCCGATACCAACCTTTCCCATCCCGTCACCGACGGTCAACAGTGCATTGAAGCTGAAGCGGCGGCCACCCTTGACCACCTTGGCCACACGGTTGATGTGGACGGTCTGTTCCAGGTACTCGGGTCCTGAATCGTCTGTTCGTTCCCGTCTATACAACAATTACACCCCCGTTGGGTGAGTGGCTTCGCTTCCCGGCGGAAACGGCCACTTTAGTTAAAATTCCAGGCCTGCCTCACGCGCCGCCTCGGCGAGCTCGGCCACGCGTCCGTGATAGAGATAACCGCCCCTGTCGAATACCACTTCTGTTATACCCTTCTTGACAGCCATCTCGGCAAGCATCTTTCCGACCGCACGCGACCGTTGCATCTTGATACTGTCCGTCTTACCCTTCTCTTTTCCCTGATCGCCGCCGGGCTGTTCGGGCTGCGCGGACAAATCGAGCTTCAGGCTGGAAGCGCTGAAAAGCGTGTTGCCGTTGTCATCGTCGATGATCTGGGCAGAGATGTGACCCAGGCTCCGGTGCACACACAGACGGGGCCTCCCCGCCGTGCCCCGGATTTTTACCCGGACCCTCTTGTGCCTTCTCAGCCGCGCGTTTCTCTTTTCTCTTTTCGCATCGCTCACTGTTACCTGCTCCCCGGTTGCAGGGCCGCCGGATCCGATGACCGCGGCTTTCCGCTCCCGTCAATACTCCGGTCTAGAATCCCGTTCCGACAGCCGCTTTTCCGGCCTTGCGCCTGATCTGCTCGCCGGCGTACCGGATCCCTTTTCCCTTGTACGGTTCGGGGGGACGAAAGGCCCTGATCTCTGCTGCCGCCTGGCTGATCTTCTGCTTGTCGATTCCGCTGACTGTTATCTTCTTGGGATTGGTCACCTCGATAATAACACCTTCCGCGGGCTCGTATCGCACGGGGTGCGAATACCCGAGAGCCATGACGAGCGCCTTTCCCTTGAGCTCGGCACGATATTCCACTCCCTCGATCTCGAGTTCCTTGGAGAACCCTCGAGAGACCCCCTCGACCATATTGGCGATGAGCGTCCTCGTCAGGCCGTGGAGAGACTTGTGCATCTTCGATTCGGTTGGCCGTCTGACCGAAACCTGGTCGTCGGCAACCTCGATGATCATGTCGGGATGAAGCATCCTCTCGAGCTCTCCCTTCGGTCCCTTGACCTTTATCGCACCGGAGCCAAACCTGACCTGAATATCCGGCGGGATCGGTATCGGGTTCCTACCAACTCGTGACATCTCCGTTACAACCTCCGTTATTGCCCGGAAGCGCGAACAGGACAGCTTCCGGAGCACCGGCCGCCGGGCCCCTACCAGACGTGGCAGAGAACTTCGCCGCCGAAACCGTTCCTACGGCACTCCTTGTCGGTCATCACTCCCCTGGATGTTGAGATGATCGCCGTACCGTATCCCCCCATGACACGGGGAATCGTATCCTTCTTGACATAAACCCTGCGGCTGGGAACACTGATGCGCTTCAGGCCCTCGATCGCGCTCTGGTGCTCCTCGGTGTACTTCAGATAGATTCTCAGCTTCCCCTGCAGCCCGTCATCGATATACTTCACGTTCAGGACATAGCCGTTCTCGAGCAGTATCCTAGCAATCTGCGCCTTGATCTTCGACGCCGGCATGTCCACGTGCATTTTCCTCACCTGTATCGCATTACGCACCCTGGCAAGCATATCTGCAATGGGGTCTGTCATCATATTTATCTCACCTCGTGTTTCTTATCATAACGGTACCTACCAGCTCGCTTTCACGACACCGGGAATCTTCCCATCGAGGGCGAGCTCACGGAAACAGATCCTGCAGATTCCGAACTTGCGGATATACGCCCTTGGTCTGCCGCACCGGCTGCACCGGTTGTACCTGCGAACCTTGAACTTCGGTTCCCTTTTCGCCTTTGCTATCAAGCTCTTTTTGGCCACAAAGCCTCCTTGAACGTTCAATTCGTTTTTAACGGCATACCAAGGAGCATGATCAGCTCCCGGGCTTCCTCATCGGTTTCTGCCGTCGTCACGATCGAAATGTCCATCCCCATTATCTTGAGTATCTTGTCGTAATCGATCTCGGGAAAGATGATGTGCTCCTTGATGCCAAAGGTATAGTTGCCCCTGCCATCGAAGCTTTTCGGTGAAAGCCCCCGAAAATCCCTGATACGGGGAATCGCAACGTTCACGAGCCGGTCAAAGAATTCATACATCATATCTCCCCGCAGCGTCACCCTGCATCCCACGGGAAGTCCGGCCCGGAGTTTGAATCCGGCTATCGCCGCCTTCGAGCGGGTGATCGCCGGCTGCTGCCCCGCGATGAGTCTCAGATCCTTGACGGCGGCCTCGAGCACCTTGGCGTCGTTGATGGCCTCGCCGATGCCCATATTGATTACGATCTTGGACAGGCGCGGCGCTTCCATCGTGTTCCCGTAATTGAATTTCTTCATCAGCCCGGGCTGTACCCTGTCGAGGTAAAGCCGCCTGGTATTTGGTATGTATCTCTCTTCAGCCATCGTCCTCACCGTTAAACCAGTTATATCCACTGCGTTTCGCCGCCGGCCGCGGCTGTTACGCTCAATCCTCGTCGCTCAACGTTTCGTTGCATTGCTTGCACCTGCGCACCTTGCGCCCATCGGCCAGCAGTGCGATCCCGGTCCGGGTCGGCGTTGTGGGGCTGCGGGGCGTGGGGACCAACGTGCCGATCGCGGCGATCCAGTTCGGCGAGTTCAACGTCCGGAAGGATTTTCCGGCCAAGGAGATCGAGGCGCTTGCCGAGACAATGCGGACGCACGGG
>DAOVFR010000311.1 GCA_030672805.1 Candidatus Krumholzibacteriota bacterium | reverse complement strand
ATGCTCAAATAACACTTTTAGCGCATAACGCCAAGGATCTGTCTTTTGAACTACAACACTATTTTATTAACAAATAATTATGTCAGTTATAATTATCCTCGTCGGACATACAATATCTAGCAGGGGTTACCTGATCGTGATCTCACCCATCAACGGTCCGCTGAAGTGATCGTCGTTGCGGAATAAATCCCTCATCCTGTAGTTCGGAAACTCCGGCTTCGTAGTCATCTTCACTGAGACCCGGTACCGCCCGGGCGCGATGTCCCACGGCACATGGACGATGACCTCTTCATACACCTCGCGATGGGACGGCCACGTGTCCGGCGGGAAAAGCCCGCCGAGGGGATTGAAATCGACACGGAAACGGTACCGCTGCTTCGACCGCAGCTCGAGTGCTTTCCGGTATATCTTTCCGTACGATTCCCTGTACAGAAAACCTTTCTCAAAATCGGTGTCGAACCTGAGATACCCGATATACCGCTTGAGCGGGTGTTCCTTCGACGATACCCAGGTGATGCGAACCCGGAACGTGTCCCCGCGAGCGACCGTGCAGCGGCTTGTCGCGATACCCTTCACGAATATCCCCGGCTCACCCGACCCAGGCATCCCATTAAGGTCGGTCTCCGACACGGGGGCGCCGATAAACGGCAATTCCACCACCTCTCCCTCACCGGGGGGAACGGCCACGCCGGGCAGGAACTCGAAGACGGCGATGGATTCGTGATCGTAGAGAAGCCTGAAAAGATCGGAATGCGCGGAGAGTTTCTCGTAGAGGGCCCGTGCCACCACAGCGTCAGGTTTCCAGTACAGTGTCTGGACATCCCACGGGATCCTGCCATTCACTATGATGTACCTTGCGCCGTATGTACGGAGTTGATCGACGATCTCGCTGACCGGCGCCGTGCCGCTGAAAACTATACGCGAGGCGACGACACGCTCAACGGCCGTCGTATCGTTCGGTATCGAGTGCTGGTCATACGGGCAGGTGACGTACTGGTCGGTGAACGCGGGCAGGCCGAAGCAGGTGAATGGATCGGAGAGAAACACACTGCCTTCCGGGCAGTTTCCATTCACGAAGTCATACAGATCGAACAGGTTGTAATAGCTGTACACCCTCCTGGCCTCGATCTTCCGCTTCGAATAGCTGAAACCTTGCGGTGTCCTCCACAGCGGCACACCGAGCAGCACCACGATCAGCACGCCCCCGACGGCCGCCTTCCATCCGGCCAATTCGCGGTTTCTCCCTCGGATCTTCGCCCACACCTCCCAGACCAGATACGCCGCCACAAGCATGGAGGGAATCATGATCTCGAACCGCATGAGCAGGTAGGACATACGCTCGTGAAGTAGCGGGAACCAGAGCGGGTTGAAAACTAAAACGAGGAACGCGATAACACCGGTGAGAAACACGCGAATCGTATCCCGGTGCCTGCGGTTCCTCCACAGGAGAATGACGGACGCGATCGAAAGAAGCCCAAGGGGACCAACGTTTTGGAAGAACACTATCGGATTCAGCACGTATATACGATCGGTGAAGTAGAGCGTGCCCTGCACGTGTATATGGATCGGATTGCCCGGTGCATAATCCCTCACGTATCTCATGACGATGTATACGATGTTCGCAAGCAGCACCATGACGGAAAGGGCGGGTAGCCGTCTCGTGAGCAGCTCACCTCTCTTACCTTTCATCGATCCGGCGAGGAACGAGACGGCAAGACTTGCGAACATGTAAACAATGATCACGAAGAAGTTGATATGCGTCCATGTGGCGGCAAGCGATGCGGCGGCGACAAGGAAGAGGTATGCCGGTTTCGGCTTCTTCAGATAGAGTGTGAGGAACGTCAGCGCCGCGATGTAGTAGTTCTTGCCGAATGAGGAGCCGCAGGCATTGTTGACAAGCTCGTACGTGGTAAGCCCCTTCCTGTAGAAGAGAAGCATTAGAACAACGGAGAGCAGCCCGATCGAAGGCCTGCGGAACAACACGGCCCCGGCGCAGTACAGGGCGATCATGAAGAAAAGCGAGCTGATCACAGATATCAGCGACCAGATCCGGTACGTCTCGCGGTACCCTGTGAGCCCGTTCACCGTTCCCAACAGCGCGTGCATCATACCCTTCCTGATGTCGCG
>DAOVFR010000194.1 GCA_030672805.1 Candidatus Krumholzibacteriota bacterium | reverse complement strand
CGCCGCAAGGGGCGCAAGTGTAGCCCGCATTCCTCACCCCACTGGGGGTCCTGTATAGTCACGTTTTCCGACGGGAGACGAGGAGAGCGGCATGCGTCGGTTCGAGGACAAGGTGGCGCTGATCACGGGAGCCGCGACGGGCATCGGCGGGATCGTGCGCGACGTGTACTGCATGGGGGCCGACGTGGTCGGGGTCCTTGACCCGCTCAGGTTCGGCGATCCGCGCGGCGGGAAGGGGCAGCAGGTGATCTCCATCGCCCGGGGAGTCGTCGAGGGAATCGCCCAGTACGGCAATCCCTTGGGGGTTCCGAACCTCGGCGGTGACATTGTGTTCGACAGCGGGTATGACGAGAACTGCCTCGTGAACGTCGTCGCCGTCGGCCTGGTCAGGCAGTCTCGGATACTGAGAAGCAGGGTGCCGTCCGATGCCGCCGACAGGCCTTACAAGATGATACTGGTCGGGAAACCGACGGACGATTCCGGGTTCGGAGGGGCCGCGTTCGCCTCGGAAGACCTTGCCGGCGAGGAGGAGGCAAACAGGGGGGCCGTCCAGGTCCCCGACCCGTTCCTCAAACGTGTGCTCTCCGAGGCGAACAAAAAGGTACTCGAGCTTGCCTGGCGGCGGGGTGTGGTTGTGGGGTTCAAGGATCTCGGTGCGGGCGGCATCGCCTGTGTGACTTCGGAGATGGCGCACGCGGGCGGTTTCGGTGTGAACATCGATCTAGACCGTGTAAGCCTTGCCATCGGGCAATACTCTCCGGCGGTGGTTTCGTGCTCCGAGACGCAGGAGCGGTACTGCCTCGCCGTGCCGGATGAGATCGTGGACGAAGTGCTCGGCATCTACAACGAGGACTTCGAACTGCCGCATATCTATCATGGGGCCGGAGCAGCCGTTATCGGCGAGGTCACCGGTGACGGGGTGTACAGGATCATGAGCGGGGGGGAAACCCTGTGCGAGGCTCCTGTGGATGTCATCACCACCGGGATCTCGTATGACCGTTCGAGAAAGTCGCGGAGGCGGATATTCGAGGAACCGGAGTTCGACCCGGACCGTTCTATCCACGACGATTTCCTCACGCTGCTCTCATCGCCCAACATCGCGTCGAAGAATTTTGTTTATCACCGTTACGATTCGGAGGTGCAGGGCCGTGCGGTCGTCAGGCCCGGAGAGGCGGATGCCGGCGTGATCGCTCCGCTCCCGGGACGCAGCGTCGGGCTGGCGTTCTCGGTCGACGGCAATCCCTTCTACGGGATCATCGATCCATACCAGGGGGGCGCGCTCGCCATGTGTGAGGCCGCCCGGAACGTTGCGGCGGTCGGAGGCATTCCCTCGGCGGTGACCGACTGTCTCAATTACGGCAACCCGGAAGTCGAGGAAATTTTCTGGGAATTCGCGGAGGGCGTGCGCGGAATCGGCGACGCCTGCCGCGGGATCGGACTCATTTCCCACGAGGGCAGCCCGATCCCGGTCGTATCGGGCAATGTGAGCTTCTACAACCAGGGCGAAAGCGGCAGGTCGATTCCACCGTCGCCGATCGTCGCCTGTGTGGGCGTCGTGGAGGATTATTCACGATCCCGTTCGATTCGGTTCAAGGACGAGGGAGATGTGCTGTACCTTGTCGGCGAGCCGCTTGACGAACTCGGCGGTGGCGAGTATTACCGTGTGATCTACGGCACGCTCGGCGCAAACGTGCCCGAGGCCGATTTTCTGAGGGAACGAGCACAGATGCGAACGGTGATCGATATGCACAATCACGGGTGGGTCAGAGCGTGTCATGACGTGAGCCATGGCGGGCTGATCACGGCGCTTGCCGGGATGATGATCGGCGAGAACGGCGGCGGAAGCCTCGGATTCACGTTGAACCTTGACGTTTTCAATGGGTGCGGCCTCGGACCGGAAACGATCCTCTTTTCCGAGACCGGCGTCTTTATCGTCGAGCTTCCCGGGGGCATCGAAAGGGATGTCCTGGCGCTCTGCGCGAGGAACCGGGTGAAATTGTTCAAACTTGGATCCCTAGTGTCCCGTCCGGGGCTCGAGGTAACGGCCGGCGGCGCAAGGCTGGCGGCGTGGGATCATGGAGAGCTTCAGGAGGCGTTCATGACCGGATGCCGGTGGATATTCGGTATCGAGAGAAACGAATGAGACAGAGAACGGGCGGTGGGCGGAACGGCCGTCCCGGGCGGTGAGGCGGGGTGGATCGCCCGTACGCGGATGTGAAAGGAGAGGGCGTGGCCGGCATTTTTGACGGAAAGGTCGCGATCATCCAGTTTCCCGGAGTGAACTGCGAGTACGAGACGGCCGCCGCCGCGATGTCGGTAGGCCTCGAGGCGGGGATCTTCCGCTGGAATGATGATCCGGCGCTGCTGGATGCCTGCACCGCCGTTGTTCTGCCCGGCGGGTTCTCGTACCAGGATCGGATAAGAGCGGGCGTTGTTGCGTCCAAAGACCGGATCATGGATAAGGTGAGCGAACTTGCCGCCGCCGGGAGACCGGTGCTCGGCATCTGCAACGGGGCACAGGTCCTCGTCGAGTCCGGGCTGATCCCGGGGATTCACTGGGAACGGATCGACCTGGCTCTCGCGCCGAATGTAATGTCGGACCGCGAGGGATACTACTGCAGGTGGGTCTTCCTGAGGAAAGAGGAAAGCGGCTGTATGTGGACCGGATCATTCAGCGAGGCCGAGGTGATTCCGGTGCCGATCGCCCACGCCGAGGGGAGATTCATAACAAACGACGAACTGCTCGCGGAGCTGAAGACGAACGGTCAGATCGTGCTCCGGTACTGCGATCACCGGGGGAAGATCACCGGCACGTTTCCCGTCAATCCGAACGGGTCGATGGAGAACATGGCCGGTGTCTGCAATCGGGAGGGGAACGTTCTCGCCCTGATGCCGCACCCCGAGCGGGCGACCTGGCTGAGGCAGGTTCCCGAGGATCTTCCCGGTGCCTGGGGGAGGAAGAGGCGCAGGGCGGCGGGCGATCCCGGGGCGATGGAAGCGGAGGGACCGGGACAGGCCTTCTTCTCGTCTCTTCTTCTGCATGCGGAAGCTGATCCGAGCGCTCCGGGCGGCGGAATCGGAAAGGGGGGAGAGGGGTGAGTATGAACGCAGGTCTCGAGCTGTGGGTTCGGCTCAAGGTTGTCGATCTCGTGGCGCAGACGGCATGGATGACCATGATCGAAAAACTGGGATTCGCAGGCGATCTCAAGGGGCTCGTGCGCTATTCCTATTGGAGGATGGACGTGGAGAGTTCCGGCCGCGAATCGATCCTGAAGGAAGTGGACCGCGTCATCAGGTTCGACAGCGCATTCACCAACCAGAACAAGCACCTCTACCGGCTCCTGCTTCAGGGGGGGGAAGACGCCCCGCAGGCTGCGCCGTCGATGGGTGACCTGCAGGTAGAGAACGATTATCCGATATCGGAAGAGGCCGCTGTGGAGCGGGGCGAGCGGATCTTTGCAATCGACTGCCTGATCCGGGAACGGGACGGGATTCGTGAATCGGGTTTCAGAAGCAGGTTGAACGACCGGTTGAGCGGTGTTTCCGTCCTGTCGCTCAAGGCGGGTGAGGTATGGAGGTTCATCGTATCGTCCGATTCACTCGACGGGGCGAAACTAAAGGTCGAGGGTATCGTGGTGACACGCACGCGCAGGGAAGGACTGCTGCTCAATCCACATTACCAGACCTTCGAGATACTCTCTGCATCCGGCCGCGACTGAGGGGAGGGCACGTGTTGAAAGAGGAATGCGCGGTATTCGGCATTTTCAACTGCGATAATGCCGCCCAGCTTACATATCTCGGCCTGTACGCTCTCCAGCACCGCGGCCAGGAAAGCTCCGGGATCATCACCACCGACGGTGAAACCGTCTGCGAGTGCAAGGGGATGGGGCTTGTTTCGAAGGTCTTTCCACCCGAGAAGATCTCGCGGCTCAAGGGCTCCCACGCGATCGGACACAACAGGTACTCGACGACCGGCCTTTCGACGGACGTTAACATACAGCCATTCCTCGTCGACTGCAAGATCGGCAAGATCGCCATCGCCCACAACGGAAACCTCGTCAACGTGGTCGAGCTGAGAAGCGGCATGGAGCGGGATGGCTCCATTTTCAGGAGCACGATGGACAGCGAGGTCATTCTCCATCTTATCGCACGCAGCAGGAAGAGCGGGTTCGAGGAGATGCTGGTGGAAGTGCTGAACAAGGTAGAAGGCGCATTCTCGCTCGTGTTCCTGATGAAGGACCGGATCGTCGCGGCGCGGGACCCGCACGGGTTCAGGCCGCTCTGTATCGGGAAGCTGAACGAATCGTACATCTTCGCCTCGGAGAGCTGTGCCCTCGATATCATCCGTGCCAAGTACGTGCAGGAGATCGAACCGGGCATGATATGGACGGCGAGCGCGGGAGGGCTCTCGGGGCTGAGATTCGCCGAACCGGCAAAGCGGCTGTCCCGCTGTATCTTCGAGTTCATCTATTTCTCGAGGCCGGACAGCAGGGTGTTCGGTCAGAATGTCGATAAGGTGAGGAGGGCGCTCGGGAGAAGGCTGGCGGAGGAATTGCCTACGGAAGCCGACATCGTTATATCGGTGCCGGATTCGAGCAACACGATCGCTCTAGGATATACGGAAGCTTCCCGGCTTCCCTTCGAAATCGGCCTGATCCGGAACCACTACGTCGGCAGGACATTCATCCAGCCGAGGCAGAGCGTGCGGGAAGGGGATGTGCGTATCAAGTTCAACCCTGTCCGGGGGGTTCTTCGCGGCAAGCGTGTCGTCGTTGTCGATGACTCGATTGTCCGCGGATCGACAATGCGGAAACTCGTATCGATGCTGAAAGAGGCAGGCGCCGCGGAGGTGCACCTGAGGATCGGTTCCCCGCCGGTAACCCATTCCTGCTATTACGGCATCGACACGCCGACACGGGGTGAGCTGATCGCCTCGAATCATTCCGCGGACGAGATCCGGGAGTACCTCGGTGTCGAGACGCTTCACTACCTCACGCTGGACGGGCTTCTCTCTTGCGTGGATGATCCCGAG
>DAOVFR010000130.1 GCA_030672805.1 Candidatus Krumholzibacteriota bacterium | reverse complement strand
ATAAACATCCGTCCACGACAAAACTGCCGCCAACAGATAGAAAAAATTTCAGTCCCTGCAAGTGCACCCTATCCGACACTCACCATTATGGATTTTTACGAGTCTCTTCCGAATCCTCCTGTAACAAAACAGGGGGTTCATGGGTCTTATGGCTGTGGTCAATGCGAAAACAGATGAAAGGAGAACACTATGCCCTTCTTCCCTAACCAGATAACTCCGATGCTTTTTGTACTGATTGTCTTCTCCTTTGTCGCCGTCGTTGTGGTAGCAATTATCACGGCGAGTGTGATAAAGCGCAAGAAGGAGATCGAGGCATACAAGACCGCTATCGAAAAGGGATTACCGCTTGACGATCTCAAGCTTACCAAGCCACCCGTCGACACACTGAAATCAGGACTTGTATGGATAGCGATCGGCGTTGGCCTATTCATAGTCATACTGGCGGAAGGTGGTACAAAGAGCCTCTCGGTATGTGCAATTCCAACACTTATAGGAATCGCGCTGATTATATCATACATGGTGGAGAAGAAGGGGGCCGACTAAGAAGACCACCGAACGGTCCTCCGGGTTTCCCGCCATAGATACGTGATAACCCAAACAAGACCCGCCATTATCAGATAGAATAAATATTCGAAATGAAAAAGGATATTGCAGAGTCAATCGATCGACCGATATGAAAACTGTTGACGAGATCATATGCCTCATTCAGCCAGCCGGCCAGGATGGGCATCGTTATTATCAGCAGGACCGAGATTGCTGCAGGCACAGTCACCCAAACCAACTTTCGGACCAGGTCACGCTTAAACCGGCGTTTATTCAATAGACCAAGAGAATTCCTGACCTCAGCGGAAATATCTATAGGTGCAACCCCGAGACCAAGATCCCGGAGAGCGCATTCGATCTCCAGATCGCGTGCGAATCTCCTTGAGCACTCGGGACAGCTCTCCAGGTGACGCCTCACGATTTCAAGATCTCCGGCATAGTCGTTAATGGTCTTCAATATGTCAACGCATTTCATCTGTTTTTTCTCCTAGCATTCTCTTAAGCATTTTTTTGGCACGAAACAGCCTGATCTTCACTGTGCTGAGTGAAATGTCCAAGACCTGAGCAATCTGTTCATACGTCAGGTCGTGATAGTACCTTTGAATAATCACCTCGCGGTATGGGTCGTTAAGTTCGGAAATCAAATCCTTTATTGTTATGCGGAGGGCCGCATCCGAGCTCACCTCATTTGAAGCTTCAGAGCGAAGCTTGTGTTCGAGCTTCCATCTACGAATGACATTCAAACAATAGTTCCTGCAAATACGGTACAGCCACCGGCGAAGAGCCGAATCGTTCTTTAGATAGGTAATGCCTTTATATGCTGCTACGAACACGTCTTGGGCGGCGTCTTTGGCTGCCTCATCATCCTGGAGATAGCCCCACGCCTGCCTGTAAACAAAGCCTTGGTAACGTTTCACGATCTCGCCGAATGCTTCTTCATCGCCGTCTTTGACTCGGGCTATAAGCCGTGAATCCGACAAAATCAATCTCGATTGGATACGGTTAGCAGCTATGTTAACTCCCGTCTCGATAATGCCTGCTAACTGAAACATTGCCACTGCTTGACACCTTAGAATACATCTGCACTCTATCTGACACTTGCCATATGGGCTTTGTTACACGTCGTCCTTGGATTCTACTGTATCGGCCCTTCCGGGAATCGTGTGGGTAGAGGCCGTATTCCCACATAGCATTTCTACTCTTTAACTCCTGCTGGATAAAGATCAAGTCCTCCAAATCCGGTTGTCGGCTGATGGAATTGACCGCGTTGTATAATACCGTAATCCCCTATCACAAAAAAACAAAAACGAACCGCCCGAAATGCCGCTTGCGGCACATGGACCGGTTCGTCTGAAATTCAATGGTGGAGGCGGCGGGAATCGAACCCGCGTCCGAAAATGCTTCAGCAAGGCTTCTACGTGCGTAGCCTGTCGTGTTTTTCTCGCCTCACGGTTCTGCAACAGGCAACGGAACCATTCGGCCAGCTCCCATATGTTTCGCCCGCGTCCCGGGAGCGTGTCGGCGGACTAGCCGTCAGTAATCGACGCCCTTCATCCGGCCCTGCCGGCGCGGCCGGTGAGGACGAACCGCCTATGTACTAGGCGGCCAGTGCCAAATCGTTGGCAATTGTTTGGTTGCCACCTGTTTTTCGAGGTTGATGGCACCTCGGCACGCTTCCCTCACATCTTCCATCCTCGTCGAATCCTTTCGCCCCCATCAATAGGTGTGCTGTCTATAATATACCCCAATCTATGAAAAAGTAAAGGGGTCCCGCCAACGATACCGGGAACGATACTATCATAATCCGGACGGGGCAATCCGTAAGAAGGAACTCGACGGCACGCAGCAGCCGGCGCTCACACTCTGGAGAGAAATGAAAAGATCAAAAAATATACTTTTACCCCGGAATCGGGAAAATAGTATTATTGGGAACACGGGATGATACAATATGTCGAACGAGCATGTATATCAATAGCGCGGGCGGTGAAACCATATGGGTAAACTATCCAAAACTCGAGATTTCTTGATCTTGACGGTCCTCTCCGCCGTTCTCGTTTCCACCTGCCTCGATGCGGCCGAAAACATCCGCATACAGCACGAACGTGCGATGGAAGCATACCGGTCGAAACGATGGGAGGAAGCGGATGCTCTGGCCGCACGGGCGCTGCGCTGGATCGAGATAAGCGGCTCCGGGGACTGGACATACCGTGGAGATCGAAATCCCTTGATGACCTACTTTACCGGCGAGTATGTCTTCCTCGCGACGAGCGACAAGGACCAGAGCTGGAACCTGAACAGGGTGGAGATCCACGATCCCGCCGACGGCAAGTTGATTCGCGTGGTCGACTTTTCGCCGTGGTATGTCTTCGAAAGCACGCACAGCCCGAATCACACCATCATCTACCTCAACAGGATCGGATATATCGGTTACAAGGTCGTATGGTTCGAAGCGGGACGGCCCGAAGGCGAGCGCACTATCGTGCGGGAGGGGATCGAAGATATCGATGTTAAGCGCATCATCGACGCCGATGTGATAGATATCCTCGAAAAGGGACCGGGGGGATGGGGGTTGACGGTCTTCGATCCCGCGACGGGATCAATGCACGAGGTACACACGTTCCGGGGTATCGATCCGGACAAGAAAGCCTGGGATCAGTACAAGATCATCAAGAACCCCAACGCCTGGAACTTCATTGACGGGAACAGGATATATTCCCTGGCTGTCGGAACGTGGGAAAAGAAACTGCTCTTCACGCTGCCGTTCGCCGTATCCCCGCATGATGTCTTCAGCAATGAATACACCGAGAAGCTCACCGCTGTCAGAAACGACACGCTCTTCATGCTGCGCCCCGCTGCCGACGGAAGCTGCGATATGCGCGTCGTTCATCTTCCCCATGCGATGAACATCAATCACGCCACGAAGAAGATCGATGACGACGGGTCCGGCGGATGGTTCGCGCAGAGCGACGCCGACAGCCTCAGAATCTTCAGGCCGGAAGGCACCAACGCCCGGCCGGTCCACGCAACCGCTTCCTGCCTCGGAGGCGACTTCGCATTGAGAATCGGCACATTCTGGAAGGGCGATACGTTGATCCATCACGGGAACAGCGGCGTGAAGATCTTCAAGGGGTACAAGCCGCTCTATGAATCCGACGCGGAGGATATGATCGCCTATTACGTCAAGGAGAAGGAAATACTCACCATATACAACGCTCCGGGAGAGTTCTCCGCTCTCGGACTGAATCCCCTCAGGACCCTCTGGACCAAACGATACACCACATCGCATACGTCTATCTTCAGTAAGATCGCCGATAAGTACCTGGCGATCAATCACGTGGACGGCACCTCCCTCGTCGACATCGAGACGGGAACGGAAGTGTTTCGCGTCCCGTTCGCGGCCACACGGAACAGGCATGTGAACCGGGACACGACAAAGGTGCTTCTGCATGGAGACAACGCGCTCGGCGTTTACGAGATAAGCGAGACAAAGAAGCTGAAGAGCGATCTCATCGCCGTCGCCGCTTCGAGCAAGTGGGGAATGCAAGACACCTCGGGCACCCTGTTGAACGTGCGCGAAGCCCTCGCGCTCGGGACGAACCTCTCAGGCGACCTCACGAAGAACCTGTCGGATATCCTGAGCAGTCTCAATCTTCAGAAGGAATACATCCGGTTGATCGGCGACATGGCGATACGGACAGGAAGCGGGGTTTGGATCGATAAACTGAAAAATGCAGGTTCAGAGGTGTTCATCGAACCGCACCTTGCGGATTTCTTTGCCATAATCGTACTGGACAAGGGAATCTTCGCGTTTCCCGTCATCGTGTACCCGCATACGGTCATCAGGGACGAAGAGAGAAAATGTTACTGGTTTCCAGGCCCCGGTTACCGGGGCGAAAAATCAATGATCAAACTGGCGGGGTTGAGCATTTCGAGCCAAGGCAATTTCTTTTTCTCTTATTCGAGAAGCGAGAACGGAAACGCCATCGTCTGGAACCCACTCCATCTGAAGGAAACGGGCGAGCTTGTCAACCTCGGGAAACTGATGGAAACAAGGATAGAGACGAAAAACCCGCAGAGCCAGCTCATCGCCGATTACGCGGTGGACGCCTTCCCGCTCAGCGACATGCCCGGGGACAGGGTCCTGACGAACTTTTCCCTGAGCGAGCGGATCACGGGCAGAATGACCTTCGCCGCCGGCTTCGATCTCACGGGGCGGGGAAAGAACTGGATCGATACGATGTCCGTCAACCCGGTGCGTATCGGCAACAGGTATTACCTGCACCGGAAGTACGGACACCTTATCGAAACCGTCGCGGAAGGTTCACAGGCCGATTCGATCGGGATCAGGGTGGGAGATATCGTCATTTCGTTCGGAGGCTACAGGGAGGGCATGCTTCATTACGTAAACCGGATCAAGACATATTATCCCGACAGGGCTCCCCTTGACCTGACCGTAACGAGGGACGGCGACACGCTGCACTTCACAGTGCTCAACGGGCGTATCGGCTACCGTGATATCGATTGCTTCAATCTGGTCGAGGTCGACCCGGATACGGGCGAGTACCTCGATGAGCTCGAGATCCCGCAGGCTTTCTGGATCAAGGCCCTCAATTCATCGGGCGAGCTGGTTTACCAGCGTGATGATTCGCTCCTGTTCTTCAACCCACTTACCGGCTCTCGGAAGCGGGTCATGATCAAGGGAATCACCGACTTCGATCCAATGCCGATGATAACGCATGCCGACCTGATGATAATGTACAAACGGGGACCCGGCGATATCCTGGCGGTCGATATCTCGATAACGGCCAACGACGCGGATCGCGTTCTGTGGAAGCAATCGTTCGATAATCTATATAGAATGGGTGGAGATCCCGTATCCTGTTTCTCCACGGACGAGGAAGCGCTTCCGGTCCTTCTCGCGAACGGCACGCTGCTGTTGCTCGACCCACGTACCGGGACGGTCCTGTCACGCGAGACGCTGCCGTTCCAGAACTTCGGATTCAATCCCCAGTTGGTCGACGGCAACCTCTACGGCACCGTGGCGAGCAATATCTTCGGCTGGAGGGTGGTGTACTACCATCCCCCATTCCCGTGGAAATACATGGGCTACGGCGCTTCAGCGCTCGTCCCGCTGCTTTTCGTCTCCCTGCTGATCAACCGCTTCAGGATCGAGAAACTTAAAAAACGCCAGGTCGCCGAGCTGAGACGTGCCGAGGTCGATGCGGAAATATCCGCCGTGCGGCGGCTCCAGGAAGGGCTGATCCCGGCCGGCTCGCACCGCCTCGGCAGATTCCACCTGGTCGGCAAGATCATACCCACATCTGATGTGGGCGGCGACTACTTCGACTTCCGGCTCCTCGACGATGGGAGACTCGTCGTCGTAATGGGGGATGTGTCGGGCCATGGGCTGCAGGCGGGAATCATGGTCTCGATGGCCAAAGCGTCGTTGATGACAGTACACCGCAGCGCGGGGAGCGATCTCAAGGACATGCTCGAGTCGCTGAACGAGGTAATCCGGTTTGGCTCGGCCGGCAAGGAGATGTTCATGACGCTCTGCTACCTCATCCTGGACCCCGCCGCTGGTAGAATCGGCTGCAGCGCCAACGGCCACCCGTTCCCGCTCATCGCGAGGAGTGATGGAACCGTCTCCGAGGTCGGACCGCTCGGTGGATACTCCCCCGGCATTCGCGACGACCAGGCGTTTCATATCGTCGAGACCGACTTCAGACCGGGGGACACCCTTCTCCTGTACACGGACGGACTGCCGGAGCAGGTCAACGTGGAGGGTGAGCCGTGGGGATACAACAACCTCATACGGACCTTCAAGGAGCTCGCCATGAAGAACGACATCGAATGGATCGCCGATAAACTGCTCGAGCGCACGCTTCGCTACGCCGGAACCTCCGTCGGTACGGATGACATCACGGTCGTCACTATCAGGTACAGTGAGGAATAGAATCCCGAACGGATCCCTGCCATGTACGTTACCGAAACCGTCGGACCCCATACGTGAAAAGCACTCTAGGCTTTTTTAACGAGCAGCACCGCCCTGCTCCTCCTGACCTTCGGACTGCCGATCACCGTAAAACCGCCATCGGTTGCCGCCGACTCGGATACCCGAAATTTATCTTCAGTGACATGAAATATCGGCTCAACCACAAGCAACTTTCCATTGGGTGTAAGTGTCGAGTGCACCTGTCTGAAGAAATTATCCTGATCGGGCACCTCGTGCACCACGTTGATAGCGGCGGCGAAGCCGACCGTTCCCGCAAGATCATCGATCCCGAGACTCTCCGCCGTGCAGGTGCGAGCATCGATGCGATCTTCGAGACCGGCGCGGGAAGCCCGCCGCCGGAGAGCGGCGATCATCTTCTCCTGAAGGTCCACCGCGACCACCCTCCCTCCCATACCGACGTACCGGGCGAGCGGCAGAGTGAAAAATCCCATGCCGCACCCCAGGTCAAGAACGGTCATTCCCTCATCGACATAAGGACTCAGTATACGGTCGGGATTCTGGGCCCATCGCCGAAACGGAGACAGGAGAAGGTAACCGACCCACCACGGACATACATGCTCTGCCATAGC
>DAOVFR010000215.1 GCA_030672805.1 Candidatus Krumholzibacteriota bacterium | reverse complement strand
CCACCAATGACGGCGGCCAGACACTCAACCTGATCTGGCACAACGTTCTGGGCGTCCAGTTCAACGACGTCGCGTTTGCGCTGGAAAACCCGCTTATCGGGATTATTGTTGGCGACAACAACGCCGTTCTCTACAGCAATGACGGAGGAGTCAGCTGGAACGTTGGAACCGAAGACGTTGCCGCAGGCGGAGATGACTTCGAGAGGTGCCACATGGTGAGCTCTACCACAGGATGGCTTGTAGGCGATAAGGGTATTATCTGCAAAACCATCAACGGTGGGGCAAACTGGTTCCAGCAGCCCTCGTTCACTACTGAAAAACTGAAGGACGTCTTTTTCACGACGCCCGACTATGGATGGATCTCTGGAGAAAATCAGATGGTCTATTATACGGATGACGGCGGTGCTGCCTGGAACGATATCAGCCCGACGCTGGCTGACCCCGAGGATGAAGTGAACGCTGTTTACTTAAACGGTTGTTCGGGCGAGCTGTTGATCGGCGCCCGTCACGGTCAGGTCCTGAGCCGTGACGACGCCTATACGGGAAATGACACGCCCGTCAACCTGCCGTTCGTTCTCCAGCAGAACTTCCCCAACCCGTTCAACCCGGTGACGACGATCAAGTTCTCGATCGACCGGGACGATCACGTAACGCTGAACATCTATGATGTCGGCGGACGACTGGTCGCAAGGGTTATGGACAGGAACATGAAAGCAGGAGAACACAGCGTTGGTTTCAATGCAAGGGACTTGAGCTCCGGCGTCTATTTCTACCGGCTCAAAACCGGCACTGAAGTGAGGACCAGAAAAATGATTCTCCTGCGCTAGTTTATAATGGGGGAATCGTTTGAAAAGGGGGGCGGTTGAATTGCCGCCCCTTTCCTGATAATTAATGCTGTCGCTGCAAGATACTTTTAACCTGTGTATCGGGGAAAAACCATGAAAAAAACATTATCGCTCGGTCTCTATTTCTGTCTCGTCATCGCTGTTTTTTCGCCGTGTGAGTGCCCGGCCTCGCCCGTGACCGGGGAACCCATCAGGCTCATGAGGCGTCCCGACATCAGCCACGGGAAAATCGTCTTCAGCTACCAGAACGATCTCTGGATCGTGCCGGAGGAGGGTGGAACAGCCCGCCGGCTTACCGTTCACATGGGCGCCGAGGATCATCCGAAATTTTCTCCTGACGGAAAGTGGATCGCCTTCGAGGGTGATTACAACGAAAGAAGAAACAGCATCCTCGTCATCCCAGCCGACGGGGGCGTTCCAAGGCAGCTTACCTACCACAGCATCGGCGGATATCCCGTCACATGGACGCGTGACGGCAGAAACATTATTTTTTCATCGACCCGTGAATCATTCGTGCGCTTTTTCACCCAGCTCTTCCGCGTGCCCGCAGGGGGCGGAACGCCGGTACCGATGGAGATGGGAAAGGCAAGTTTCGCCTCCTTCTCACCCGACGGCAGGAAAATAGCCTACAACCGCCATCCCGCCATGTTCTGGTGGTGGAAGAGGTACAAGGGAAACATGAACCAGGATATCTGGATCTATGATTTCGAGAACGGTGAGTTCAAAAAGGTTACGGATTACGAGGGAAACGACTCCTGGCCGATGTGGACCGGAAACAGGATCTACCTTGCCTCCGACAGGAACGGCGGCGTATCCAATATTTTCGTCCATGACCTGGATACGGGAGAGACCGGACAGGTCACGAATTTCGAGAAACACGGAGTCACATGGCCGTCGATGAACTCCGACGGCACGCGGATCGTATTCGAGAGGAATGCCCGTCTATACGTTCTGAATACGGAGACCGGCGAGACCCGTGAGGTCCCCGTTTACGCTCCAGTTGACAGCCGGCGGAACATGATAAGTTATATCAATCCCCTCAAATATGTCAGAAGCTTCGATATTTCCCCGACCGGCAAGCGGATCGCTTTCGAGGCGAGGGGCGAGATCTTCACTGCTCCCGCCGAGCACGGCGATGTCAGGAACCTCACCGAATCGCCCGGCGCCAGGGATTCCGGCCCTTCCTGGTCGCCCGACGGGAAATGGGTGGCCTATGTCTCCGATAAAAGCGGTGACGAGGAAATCTACCTCATCGACCAGATGGGAAAAGAGGACGAAAAGCAGCTCACATCGTCGGGGCACTTCAAGAGAGATCTCCTGTGGTCCCCGGAAAGCGACAGGCTCCTCTTCACCACGGAGGACAATGCACTCTTCATGCTCGGACTCGACGGTAAAGAGCCCGAACTCATAGCAAGGAACGAACACAGGGACATCACCTCCTTCCGATGGTCTCCGGACGGGAGGTGGATAACCTATGACTTCGCCCACAGGAACCGGAACCGGGACATCATGATTTACGACACAAAAAAGGACATGCATCACCAGGTCACTTCCGATCCATCGGACGATTACGAACCATCTTTCACTCCCGACGGCAAGTGCCTCCTTATGATCACCGATCGTGTGTCCGGCGTCCCCAGGCTGGCAAGAATCAGTCTCATGCCCGAGGAAGAGATGCCCTTCGTGCACGAGGATGACGAGGAAACCGGTTCCGTGGACGAGGATGAGGAAGAGAACGACGCCGATGAAGACAAGGGAAACAAGGACAGGAAGGATAAAAAAGCCGGGAAGAAGGGGAAAAAGGGGAAGAAAAAGAAGAAGGTGGAAGTAAAGATCGATTTCGACGGCATGGAAAACCGGATGAGAAGAATACCGAAAACCGGCGGCCGCCGCCTTTGCAATGTCCAGGCAACGGAGCGGTACTACTACTACATGATCGTCGGAAAGATAATCCCGATGCGGGTCACCTATGACCTGTATGCCTACGACCTCGAGGAGCTGAAAAACGAAAAGATGCTCTCGAATATTATCACCTATGGCATTTCAGCCAACGGAAAGAAGCTTGCTTATTATGACGGGGCCAATTTCGGAATCATAAAGGTCGGGAAAAAGGCATCTTCGAAGAAGAGCAAATCGGATACAACGGGCAAGAAGAAAAAAAGTGACAAGCTGGATATTAAAAAGAAGACCCGCATGAAATTGGACAGGACGGCCGAATGGCGCCAGATATTCAATGAGGGATGGAGGGTCGTCAAGTACCACTTCTACGATCCGGACCTGCATGGAATCGACTGGGATGAAGTCAGAAAATACTACGAGGGTCTTCTCCCCTACGTGCAGACGCGCAGGGAACTGAATATTCTCATGACCGAGATGGTGGGAGAGCTGAACGCTTCCCACCAGGGAGTCGGCGGAGGAGATCTTGTATCCGCACCAACGACATCCATGGCATTCCTGGGGGCAAAGCTGGTACTGGATGAAGAAACCGGCTATCAACGCATCGAGAAGATCTTCAGGAGCAACAAGATGTCTTCCCGAAGCCGGTCGCCCCTCGATAATGATTTCATCGAAGTCAAGGAAGGCGACTACCTGCTCGCCATCGACGGCAATGAGCTTGAACCCGGCGAGAACATCTATCGGCACTTCGTCGACAAAACACACAACAAGATCACTATCGCAACGAACAGTGAACCGAGGATGAAGGGAGCGGCGGAGACGACCTTCAAGCCCCTTTACTACGACATCAGTCTTCGGTACAGGGACTGGGTCGACAGGAACAAGAGCTTCGTTGAAGAGAAGGGCGGCGGGAAGATCGGTTACATGCACCTGCCCAATATGATGGGAAGGGGATGGACCGAATTCAAGGAGAAGTTCGAGCGTTTCCGGTACAAGGATGCCATCATCATCGACGTCCGATACAACGGCGGCGGAAATATCGACATGAAGATAATAGACTACCTCGAGCGCAGGCCCTACCAGGTGCAAAGGTCCAGGGGCGATTCGCCCATCGAGAGGCCTGCCGAGTGCTTCTGCGGCGAGGTGGTGGTTCTGATAAACGAGTACTCCTTCTCGGATGCGGAAGTCTTCCCGAGTGCAATAAAGGAACGAGGGCTGGGAACAGTGATAGGTGTGCCCACCCTCGGCTACTGCATAGCGGTAACCAACCACGGGCTGATCGACAGAGGGACCATCCGTAAAACCTTCATCGGAATCTGGGAGATGAGCACGGGCGAGATGATCGAGAGCCGCGGCGTCGAGCCTGACATCCTCGTCGAGAGTCCGCCCGAGATGGAAAAGGCGGGGCGCGACGTCCAGCTCGAGAAGGCAATCGAGTTCCTCATGGAAGAAATTGCCCGGAGCCCGCGTGATTATGACTATAAGATACCCTTCAGACAGCGTTAGTGTTTTAAATATAAGAGCTGATATTTGATCGTACGGGCGCTACCGTGTTGTCACCATCAATCTTCATGGCACAGGGATTTAAGTCTGTCCAGGATCTCCTGCAGCCTGTTCCTGGCGGATTCCACCTCTTCAACCGAAATGACTG
>DAOVFR010000314.1 GCA_030672805.1 Candidatus Krumholzibacteriota bacterium | reverse complement strand
GTAGGCGTACCGCAGGCGGACCTCCCGGCCCGGCGCCAGGCGGAAGAACTTCCGCGGCGGGTCCTCCATGAAGTCGCCCCTCTCGATGTAGATCTCCCGCGAGAAGGGAACCTTCCGTGTTCCCATGCCCGGGTCTTCCGGGTTGTTGATCGCTTCGAGCTCTTCCTGCCTGCCTTCGGGGTAATTCGTGATGACAACCCTGAGGGGCCGGAGAACGGCCATGACGCGGGGGGCCCGTCTGTTCAGGTCTTCCCTGAGGCAGTGGTCGAGCAGGTCGATCGAGACCATGCTGTAGTTCTTTGCGACCCCGATCCGGTCGCAGAAATTCCTGATTGCTTCCGGCGTGTACCCGCGCCTCCGCAGCCCCGAGATGGCAGGCATCAGCGGGTCGTCCCACCCGCTCACGCGCCCCTCCTCGACGAGCTGAAGGAGCTTCCGTTTGCTCATCACCGTGTAGGTGAGGTTGAGCCGCGCGAACTCGATCTGCCGGGAGCGAAAGATATCAAGCTGCTCGAGGTACCAGTCGTACAGCGGCCGGTGATCCTCGAACTCGAGCGTGCAGATCGAGTGTGTGATCTCCTCGATCGAGTCGGAGCAGCAGTGGGCGAAATCGTACATCGGATAGATGCACCATGTATCGCCCGTGCGATGGTGGGTGGCGCGCAGGATCCGGTACATGATGGGATCGCGCATGTTGATGTTGGATGCGGCCATGTCGATCTTTGCCCGAAGCGTCCTCGAGCCGTCAGGGAACTCCCCGGCCCTCATCCGCTCGAAGAGGTCGAGGTTCTCATCGACGGAGCGATTCCTGTGCGGACTTTCCTTGCCCGGTTCTGTCAGCGTGCCCCGGTACTCGCGGATCCTTTCGGGGTCCAGATCGCACACGTATGCCTTGCCCTTATTTATCAGCCGGACGGCGTACTCGAAAAGCCGCTCGAAGTAGTCCGACGCGTAGTATTCCCGGTCATCCCAGGAGAAGCCTAGCCAGCGAACGTCCTCCTTGATCGACTCGACGTACTCGATCTCTTCCTTGCTCGGGTTCGTATCGTCGAATCGAAGGTTGCAGAGACCGCTGTACTGGGCCGCAATGCCGAAGTTCAGGCATATCGACTTGGCGTGTCCGATGTGCAGATATCCGTTCGGCTCCGGGGGGAAGCGCGTGTGAACACGTCCCCCGTGCTTGCCGCTGCTGATATCGTCGTCTATGATCGCCCTGATAAAGTCGGTCGGAAGCGCAGGGCTGCCATCGTTTTTTGCCTTGTTATCATTGCCGTCATTCATGCCGGTACCCACCTGTAAGTTATTTCCTCAATCGCAACTGCAACATGATAGAACGTAAATAGCCGTTCGTCAATTCAATCCCTGTCGAGGCGGCGATTCAAAGTGCATGGCCCGAAGGGTGGTTCGGGGGTTAGCGCCCGTCCGGTGCCACCCGCGGCGATGATTTTTCGACGGATCAAGGTTGGTTGCCGCCGTCACCTGCGCAGGGCCGCTTTTGTCAGCCTGTGATCTGGTATCTCCACGTTGAAATCGATCGATTCGATGACGTACTCGGTGCCGCCTCCACGCGAAAGCATATCCTTGAATTTCATCCTCTTCGGGTACCAGCGCCCGTTGGCCCGGAGCACATCGAGGATGTGAGTTGTCTTGAGCAGCCTGCCGCTCCTTGCGTATCGCTCTTCCTTGAGAGGCAGCCATCGCTCCGCATCAACCCAGATCTTCCGTGAGTGATAGGCAACGTCTTTAACCTTCGCCGTCATCTCGACCACCCAGCACCGGCGGCCGTCGATCTCCGATTCGCCTGTCACCTCCGCGTTGTACTTTTCGGTGAGGTGGTAATTTTCCGTGATATCCTCGTACGAGAGGTCGGATCCCATGACCGACTGGCGGAGCAGGTGCCCGGATATCGTGATGATCCGGTCGTTCGGCTCCGGTGTATAGGTCCAGATCTTGTCGTCCAGTCTGAGCATCTTCTTTCCCTTCTCCCTCGGAGGGGAGAGATACTCGACAAGCGACCGGTCCCGGCC
>DAOVFR010000028.1 GCA_030672805.1 Candidatus Krumholzibacteriota bacterium | reverse complement strand
AACCACGTCCAGACCGTTACCCGGAGCCGCTTCTTCCAGCAGTTCGAGGATGCGAAGGAAGAAGTCTCGCGCGCCGGCAATGGAGTATTCCTCCTCGGCGGTGCGGACGGGAACATAGGCCGTGCTGAGATCTTTGTCTCTCTGCACGTAACCGAGAACGAGCAGCAGGAGATTGGTTTTGCCGATGCCGCGCGGGCCTGTGACCAGGAAGTGCTGATTGGACGGCGAATCCGCCCTGGCGTGCAGTTCGTCCACAATCTCCGCCAGTATGGCATCCCGCCCCACGGTCGTCTCATCGAGTTCCTCGTAGGAGTACCTGTCAGGATTGTACTTGTATATCTCGAACCTTGCCACGCCGTAACCCTCTCTTAAAACGCGTAATACCGCCGCCACCAGTCGCAGAGAATTTTCGAGGCGAAGACATAGACTTCTCTATCGCGCCGATAATAGGTTAAGTAATGCTGTCATTTACTTTCGCAATCCCCACATTCTTCGTTGTACAACCAGAGCGTTGTACAACCACATAATTGTGCAACATTTCTATTGTGTTGTCAAGACCAAAATTTACAATTCCCGAGGAAGAGACACACAGTCCTCTACATTAATTTGATCCCTGATTCCGTCTCGACCATCATTGGCACAGTCGCCCCTTCCCATTCCCGGGAAAATTCCCGGGAAAAATTCGCCGGCGGTATTGACAGCCCGGTGGCGAATATGGTAAACTTTATTTAGGTATTAAGAGACTTCTCACTCCTCTTCTCACTCTGCGTACTGTAACTGTATTGTATCTAAATCCGCCTGTTAAGTTGACACCAGAATCAGGATCAAACGAAAGAGGTATCGATCATGCGTTACCTGATTGCAACCTTGGTGTTCTGTTTGCTATGGACGGCAGGCGTTTCGTTACTTCCGAAGCAGGCACATGCATCCGAATCGAATGACTTTATTGGCTGGGCCTTAACAAAGAGCAGGGATCTCGACTCGCGCTGGGATACGATATCGGGGCCGCAAACCGCCCGCGCTTCCGGGCGCCGTGGCGTTTCCGAAACAGGAAGCGCAATCTCCCTCACGGGGAGGCGTTCTTGCCGGGGCAGGAGCGGCGGAATAAGAAGTCACGTGTCGAGTTCCGGTTTCATCCACAAGGCGAAATACGAGTTCAGGCCCATCAACATGAAGAAACGGGGCAGCCCTATCCGGGGCGTTACGAAGATGACCTCGCCCGCCCAGGCACGCCTCAATATCAGAGGGAGTCGCCGCCACCCGATAAACCTCCAAATGAAGCGGATGAATTTCACCAACTGTAAACGCAGCTTTTCACGACCCCATATGAAGAGGTTCGGACGCATGAGCAACAGCTCGAGGAGGAACCGATCCTTTACGAGATCGAGCCTCGGCGCTAGCCGGACACGGCGGCGGCGGTAAAAAGTAATCCAAAAGACCCTCTTCAGGCTCGATGGGGGAGAAACCGAAAAGGGCAGGGGAACGATCACCTGCCCTTTTTATAACAAGAACCGTTATATCCGGCAGAACTATTCGTACATCGACTTGATAGCGCCCCAGCTCTTATCCTCCACTCCGATGAGTCCCGGGCACAGAATGGACGTCAAACCGATGAAATCGAACATATCGTTATCGGGCCAGCAGGTTCCGTATATCCCGCCGCCCGTTGGGTGATCCACGATCCTGATCGGGACATCAGCCATGGTACCACCGTACCGCAAACAAAATTCGATGAACAGAAGGTTCACCTGGCAGAGCATGTGGTAATTCTGAATGTAGAAATTGAGCGGCGGCCAGTATGTTATCGAAATCCCGCTTACCGGGTCACCCATGTTCATCGATCCATCGGGAATCGTGAACGTCGTCATGGCTACGCCGGGCGGCAGCTCGAGCATGAACTCTACCGCGCTCACGTAACAGCTTGCATGATGACCGCATACGTATGCGTCAAGCTGTTCGCCTATAGCGCTCGGGTAGTAGTGCATCTGGCCGGGCCAGTAATCGAAATAGAGTCCCATCGTCGGCGTTCCGAAAACAGCGACCGGCACGAGGATGAGAAGAGCGGCAATAACACTGGTCTTCATGTCATTCATCTCCTTCGTATCAGTTGTAAAAGCGAAGTTACCAGTAAATCCACGTGTCCCCGACCTCGGGGAAGTACAGTATCGATCTTCCAGTTGCACATCCCTTCCTCACACAGGTGCATTCGACGATAAGCAGCCTCTATCGATGAAAATTCCAGATGTACAACTAAATGGATTTTATCAAAAATGACTAATAATTTCAACGTTAAACCGCCCGCGCTTCCGGGCGCCGTGGCGTTTCCGAAACAGGAAGCGCAATCTCCCTCACGGGAAGGCGTTCGTGCCGGGGCAGGAGCGGCGGAATAACAAGCCGCAGACCCTCTTCAGGCTCGATGTGGGGGAAAACCTAAAAGGGCAGGGGAACGATCCCCTGCCCTTTATTTCAAAACAAGAACCGTTATATCCGGCAGAACTAGAAGAACTATTCGTACATCGACTTGATAGCGCCCCAGCTCTTATCCTCCACACCGATCTCCTCCGGGCACACAATGGACGTCATACCGATGAAATCGAACATATCGTTATCAGGCCAGCAGGTTCCGTATATCCCGCCGCCCGTCGGGTGATCCACGATCCTGATCGGGGCATCAGCCAGGGTACCACCGTACCGCAAACAGAATTCGGTGAACAGAAGGTTCACCTGGCAGAGCATGTGGTAATTCTGAATGTAGAAATTGAGCGGCGGCCAGTATGTTATCGAAATCCCGCTTACCGGGTCACCCATGTTCATCGATCCTTCGGGAATCCCGAACGTCGTCATGGATACGCCGGGCGGCAGCTCGAGCATGAACTCTGCCGCGCTCACGTAACAGCTTGCATGATGACCGTATACGTATGCGTCAAACTGTTCGCCTATAGCGCTCGGGTAGTAGTGCATCTGGCCGGGCCAGTAATCGAAATAGAGTCCCATCGACGGCGTCCCGAAAACAGCGACCGGCACGAGGATGAGAAGTGCGGCAATAACACTGGTTTTCATGTCATTCATCTCCTTCGTATCAGTTGTAAAAATTGAAGTTGCCAGTAAACCCACGGGTCCCCGACCTCGGAGAAATAAAGCATCAACTCTCCGGCAGCACCTCCCTTCCTCACTCGGATGAATTTGACTGTAAGACGTTCCTCTATCGATGAAAACCCCTGCTGCAAAACTAAGTGTATTGTATCAAAAATGATTTATTACTTCAACATTTTTCTGCCATAAATCCTTAAAAATTGGAGCCCCTCGCCACGATGCCCGGCGCAGGTAAAAGGACCGGACCGTCGGGATTCTTTACACTTTTTAGCCTGCGCATTTTTTCGCACTCCACCAGGCGTTTAAGGTATTGATAAACAACACGTTACGGTAATGCCACCCCTGGCACGGTGATTGCGTTAATATGTTACGAAAGTAATAAATTTGCCGAATGTATAATGGATACCGACACACAGGAAAAGGAGAAAAGATGAAAAGGACCGCCACACTATCGCTTATGGCACTGATCCTTCTTGCATTTTCCGTGAATGCACTCGCCATCGTGCCGAGGCTTCAGACCTACATCGTGGGTTCGAAGTACTACAACCATTACATGAACGACCGTTATTCCTGGATCACGAACAGTCAGAGTTTCGACCTCAAGGTCGTTGGTTACTGGAAAGCCGGCCAGCCCGGCCTTATCGCAGGCCAATACGGCGCGCTGTCAACCAACTCCGCTCCGGGGTTCGACAAGCTCGACTGCTGGCTTGGTATCAGCGTACCGAGAGGGCAGTCCGGCAGGGTCTGGATCAACGGTGTCGAGATCAACTCGTTTTCCGGGTACCGCGCGGCCGCTGCCGCCCTGCCCGATTACGTACACCCCAGGCCGACACTGCCGTTCCAGCGCCCGCAGCGACATGGCAAGTTTCACTTTTTCGACGTCGGAGCGATCGACAACGACCAGATCGGAGCCATGCAGTACAGGCACGGACATATCATGTCCCCCGGCTGGGGCGACGAGATCCTGCTCAACGTGGTTATCCGCGGCTTCGACTGGGTCCATTTCGACGCTGTCGGATACAGCGCCTCCCGCGGCAGGTCATATACGACCTGGCCGAGCTGGGATTCATCCTTCTACGCAACCCCCGAACCGGGGACCCTGAGCCTTCTCGGCATCGGGCTGCTCGGCCTCGCCCCCTTGCTTAGAAGGAAGAGAAAATAGCATCTCCCCTTTTTAAGTGTGTCCGGTATCAAGAACGGGCGTCTTCCCTGGACGCCCGTTTTTTATGGCATTCCTCTTGCTATCTGGATGAAAATAGGCTATCCGAAAAGACTGTTCGGTGCGCGCGTATCGCAACTCTTTTTCCTGGAGATCCGTTTGCCCGTTGCAGCCGACCCTACAAACCGTACCGGTGACAGGACGCAGCGTGCCCTGCTCGGCGTATGTGCCCTGCTCTCCGCGGTGCTGTATCTGCCCGTGCTGATCAAGCTCGCCGGCCAGTGGCTAGGCGATTCCAATTACCGCCATGGCCTGCTCATCCCCCTGGTCTCGGGCCTTTTCCTCTGGAGGAGCCGGGAATCACTGAAGAAGGCCGTACCCGGCGGCGGAGAGATCGCGGGGCTCATGGTCATTGCCCTCGCTTCGGTTTTTCTCGTCGGTGGAACGGCGGCGTGCGAGCTTTTCACCACAAGGCTTTCCATTCCCTTGCTCATCATCGGAACATCACTCTTCCTTGTGGGAAAGGACTTCACGAAACGGGCCGCATTCCCTCTCCTGCTGCTGTTTTTCATGATCCCCCTTCCATATATCATATATTACAAGATCACCTTTCCGCTCCAGCTCATGAGTGCGCGGCTCAGTGCCGCGGTCCTGGGACTTCTAGAGGTAAGCGTGATCAGAAAGGGAAATATACTACTGATGCCGAACTACGCCCTGGAGGTCGTTGCCGCCTGCAGCGGGCTGCGCTCGCTCATGACGATGATCACGCTCGCGTTGATCTACGCCGGCTTCTCGGCCCTTTCGAACGTCAGGAAGATCATGCTCGTGGCATTCGCGATACCTGCCGCGATCGCCGCGAATACACTCAGGCTGGTGGTTACGGCCGTCGGCGCACACATGGTTGGACCTTCTTTCGCGGATGGGGTCCTGCACGAGATCTCGGGATTGATCGTATTCCTATCGGGGCTTCTCATGATCATGATCGCAGCGGGGATACTGAAATGGGTACGGTAAGAACATCGAAACTCGTCATCATGCTCGTCGTGCTGGCCTTACTCGCCACCTATACGAGCATTCTACGGTACCGGCACATCGAGGAACCGCACCTGCCCGACCTGGATGATATACCGCTGAACCTGGATGATATACCGCTGAACGTCGAAAAATACGCCGGCAGAAACGAGTACCAGGAACCCGGAGCGCTCGCTATGCTCGGCGCCGACGTCACGGTGTTCAGATCCTACAGGAAAAAGGAAGGAAAAACGATCTGGCTCTTCATCGGCTACTTCGGATCACAACAGGAAAATTCACAGATTCACTCCCCAAAACATTGTTATCCCGGTTCAGGTTGGAATATAATCAGCGACGGCGAGATCGGCATACGCTTCGGCGATCGGACGGTATCGGTCAGGTACCTGACCATATCGGACGGGCGGCAGAAACGGATCGTGATCTACTGGTTCATCGGCGGGGGAGGCATCATCACAAACGAATATTCCCTTAAATTTCACCAGATGAGAAGCGCCCTCCTCGGGAAGCCGCAGTCAACCAGCTTCATCAGGCTTTCCACGATCGTTTCGTCCGGTGACGAGAGGAACGCGCTCACGGACCTGGTGAGATTCGCCGAGGAACTCTACCCGCACATCGAAAGGTTGAAGAACGCACATGATCGTTCTTGATGAAACATATAACAGGGCCGGGAGGTTCGACATTGCGGCGTCCGCCCGGATGGTCTTCACCTCATTTTCAACCGCCCTGTCGTACCTGCAGAGTTTCCGTGTCGCCGTACCGCTTCTCGCGTACTTCGGCTTGAAGCTCCTCATCCTCGCCCTGTACCTCAACGGTATCAGTGAACCGGTGAGTTCCTTCTGGGCCCTCTTCGTCAGGGGGCTGGACGGCGAGAACATGAGCCATTACCCGGTTCACCTGATCGTCATGCAGACGATCCTCGGGCGCCTGGAGATGGTGCTCGGCATCGTTGTCCACCCGGCATTCCAGGGAGCAACGGTCCTGCTTATCGCATCGGCTATCAGGCGTCAGGCTCCATCTCTGGGAGGCAGCTTCAGGGAAACGTTACGCAAGTATCCCCGCCTTGTGGGCGTCTCGCTGATCATGTCCATCCTGATCCTCGCTTTCGTCCACATCCCATCGGCGCTGCTCGGAGACATGAGAGGAGTGCCAGGCCTGATCGTCCCGATCGCCGCGGTCTGTGCGGGTCTCGTCGTGCAGGCCTTCTTTCTCTATGCCATGATTCTCATCCTGCTCGAGGATCGCGCCATTCCGGGAGCCATCGGGGAAAGCTTCCGCCTGGCCTGGAACACGATAGTCACGTCCCTCCTGCTGGTGGGACTGCCATTCATCCTGACACTCCCGGTATTGCTGCTCGGCATGAAAGGCGACCTGATCGCTTTCCATCTCTCTCCCGATTTTCTCGTCCATGTCCAGATCGCGGGAGAGATCATGATCTTGATTTCCACGTATCTTGTCATCGGCGGAGCAACGGTAACCTTCTCCAGGAAAAGGGCCGCCGCCGAGGAAAACCGGAAAGAATAAACGGTTCCGGCGTACGATTCGAACGGAGGATAGTAATGAAAACGACGCGCAGGGTCACCACGGTTCCTGTAATCCTGACGATGGCGGTTCTGCTCGCATTTGCCGCCTGCGACCGGGGCGGGAACAAGACCCGCTATGCAGCCGAGAAATCGCTTTTCAGGGCCCGGAAGATGAGGGAAGAACTCGGGGCGACGAGCCTCAAGCCCGAGTTCCTGGACAAGGCACTCGAAAGCTACCGCCTGATCGTTCGCAACTACCGTGACAGGATCGACAACATAGAGGGGATGGAAGAAATCATCGTTTCCGCCCAGATGGAGCTCGCCGAGCTCGAATTCCTTTCGGGGATGCTCGAGATAGCCCGGGACGACTTCAAGGAAGCTTACCGACTCGCACGGACGATAAGGGCGGCCAGGGTGAACGCGCTTTACTCCGCCGCGGTCATCTCGCAGGAGCTCGGGGACATGCCGGGAGCCATCGCCCGGTTCAGGCAATTCCAGGACGAGTTCCTCGGTCAAGACGCCCTTCTCGAAACGGCCGCGCTGAACACACGCTACCTCGTCACCCCGCTCAAGATCGCGGAGCTGTACCAGGCCAGCGACAACGGCAAGGAAGCCGACCGGTGGAACGGTACGGCCGTCCAGATGTTCAACTCCGTTATCGAAAACACGGACAATGAACTGCTGGCAAAGGAAATGCGGTTCAATGTCCTAACAGCGTACCTGCAGGGGAAACGGTGGCGCGAGGCACTCGAGACAATCGGGAAGCTGAAAAATATATACGCGGATTCGGAAGCGGACCTGCCTCCGCTCCTGTTCATCGAAGCAAAGATACAACATGAAGGCTTCTCGAACACTACCAGGGCAATCGAACTGTACCGGCGCGTTTACCGGGAATATCCCGAATCGGGAGAGGCGCTCACCGCCCTCCTCGTCGTCGGGGGCATTCGCTTCGAGGACAAGCGGTACAACGAGGCGGAGAAGATATACCGCCAGGCGATCGACACGTACGGTGAAGGGAACACGGAAACGGTCGAGGCCTCATGGCAGCTTGCGCGGATCGCGGAGATCCGCGGGAAGTGGCTCGACGCTTCGCTGATGTACAAATCGATCTACACCAATTTCCCTGGCACCATCGAAGGATTCGAGGCGCCGTTGAGGATCGCGAACCATTTCAGGGACAGGGGGGAAAAAGACGCCGCCGAAGCGGCATGCAATACCGCGGTCGAGCAGTACGAGAAGATCATCTCGAGCCAGGCGGGCGAGGGTGTCCGGATCATGGCCGAGGAGTACATCGTGAGAGCCTTCTCGGAACAGGACAAATGGCACGATGCGATACGGCTCCTGCTGTTGCTTCCCGACAAGTATCCCCGGTACACCCGCTTCAGGGAAAACTATCTAGCGGCAGCATCCATATACGAAAACGAACTCGGCGACGGGGACGCAGCGGCCGAAACACTCAGCAAATGCATGGAACGGTACCGGGGCAGCAACCTGGCCGCCGAGGCGGAGAGGCAGTACAGGAGAATCAAGGGACCGGAATGATAAACCTTCCGTCGATACTTTCATTCGCAGCCGCCCTGCTGCTGACCGCTCTCGCCGTCGTCCATCTCCTGAGGGGAACGCGGAGGCCGCAGAAAACGTTTTTTGTTCTGTCGGCATTTCTTCTCGCCGCGGCTGAAGGCACGCTCGGATTCATCCTGCGGGCGCCGGGCCCGCAGGAAGCGCTTCAATCATTCCATGTGCTTCTCGCGGTCGTGATCTTTTCTCCCGCCGCCGGCCTCCCATTCTTCATGATCTTCGGGAAACACAACGACAGGGAAATCGTCTCGAAACGCCTGCCGTCCATGATCATACTCTCCGTCCTGCTCATCGTCGCCGTCATCGTCGTTCCGGTGCAGATTGTCGTCCGCGAGATACACTTCACGGAGGACGGCGTTTTCTGGGGCATGACATTCTCCGGCTTCGGCAAGGCGATCGGCGTCTACCTGATCATCATCAACGTTCTCTTCCTGTACCTTTTCGAGAACACGTACCGCTCTTCATCCATCGCCGGCAAGGTGACACTCAAGTATCCGCTGCTCGGCCTTCTCACCGTTTCAGTGATACATTTCATCGTGATCAGCAGGGTCCTGGCGATCTCGATGCTCGACAGGAACTTCCTCGCCGTGCATTCATGCGGGATCATCCTGCTCTGTGCCTCGTTCCTCTATGCCACCGTCCGGTACCGCCTGTTCGACGTCCAGGCCTACATCGGCCGCGGCGTTGTCTCGTCTGTCGTGACCATTATCGTTTCCGGCCTGTATCTCATTTCCCTCGCCCTGATCTCGTACGTGGCGACAGCCCTCGGCATGCCATACGACCGTCTTACCTTCTACCTGCTGGGGCTTTTCGCCGTGTTCCTGTTGCTGGCGGTGCTGATATCCGGCAAGGCAAGAAGACGACTCAGACAGTTCATCAACGAAAACTTCTATTTCAACCGGTACAACTACCGGAAGGAATGGAGGGACTTCGCAAGACTGATGTCCTCGATCGCATCAATCGACGAATTCTGCGCCAGCACGATCAGCTTTATCTGCGAGGCCATGCTCGTCCAGCGCGGTCTGCTCTGGGTGGACGTGAGGAACGGTAAAACGGCCGCGTACGGCATGGAGCCGGAGAATCCTCCCCCCCGCCTCGTGCAGGGCATGTACCGGCACCTCGACCGCGGCCCCGTCACCATTTTCAAGCGCACCCCTTCGGAATTGTCCGGTCACGGCCATGCACATGGCTTCGAACAGGAGTCCGCCGAACGATTCGACTGGATTCGCGCCGTGGCGTTCCTGCGTCTCGGGGACGAGTGCAGAGGGATGATCCTGCTCGGTCCGAAGGACATGGGAAACCCGTACACGGACGAGGACGGGGAATTCCTCGCAACGATCGCCGACCAGGCCGCCCTCGCTGTCGAAACGCTCCTGCTCGAGGAAAAAATGCTCGAATCCCGCCAGATGGAGTCGTTCAACCGGTTTGCCTCCTTCGTCATCCACGACCTGAAGAACACGGTGGGAATGCTCTCGCTGACCGCCGAGAACGCCAATGGCAACATACACGACGTCGAGTTCCAGAAGGACGTGATCAAGACGATCAACCGATCGGTTGAAAAGATGAAAGGCCTGATACACTCCCTCAACGCGTTCAAGGAGCCGACGGCGATCTCGAAGGTGCACACCGATATCGTGGCACTGGCAAGAAAGTCGGTCGAGTCGATCCGGCGGACCGCCGAATCGCACGTCGTGGATATCACCTTCGAGGAAACCGGGCCGGTAACCGCCCCGGTTGATGCACAGGCAATCAGCCGTATCCTCGAGAATGTCCTGCTCAACGCCATCGAGGCGACCCCGGAGGGAGGAAGCGTAACGGCATCCGCCGGAAGCGGCGAGGCCGGCCGGGTCATGATCGCCGTTACGGATACCGGCAAGGGATTTAGTGAAGCATACCTGTCGGAACTCCTTTTCAGGCCGTTTCACAGCACGAAGAAGGGCGGACTGGGAATCGGGCTTGTGCTGAGCAAGTCACTCGTCGAGGCACACGGCGGATCGATAACGATAGAGAGCGAGCCGAGCCGGGGGTCGACGGTCAGGATACAGCTGCCCGACTCGTAGAAAACGCTGCGTCGAATGAAATTTACCGTTCCGGAATTCCCCGGTTTATTGTATAGGATAATACAAAGTCGTATGTTCTTCCGGAAACATTGAGAGGTGGACCATTGTCCCGAACGACCCTCCTCATAGTCGACGACGAGGAAGCGATCCTGAAACAGCTCACATGGGCGTTCAAGAATGACTTCACCATCGTTTCCGCCCGTAACCCCGATGAAGCCCTCTCGGCGCAGACAGCGAAGAAACCGGACCTGATGATCCTCGACCTGTCGCTCACCGACAATCCCGATGTGCTGGAGGGATTCCAGGTACTCGAGTCCGCACTCCAGACGAACCCGCGCCTCAAGGTGATCGTCATCACCGGACATGACGACAGCGAGAATGCCCTGAACGCGATGCGAAACGGTGCGTACGATTTTTACGCGAAACCCGTTGTGATCGACGAGCTCAGGGTGATACTCAAACGTGCCTCGTACCTGCTCTCGCTCGAGAAAGAGCTCGATGATCTTCGAGAACAAAGCCTTGAAGGTCACGAGTTCGAGGGAATCGTCGCGATGTCCGAGAATATGCTCTCGACGTTCGACACGATCAAGCGCGTCGCCCCGACGGACGTGGCGGTCCTGATCACCGGCGAAAGCGGGACGGGCAAGGAACTTCTCGCCATGGCGATACACAGACGGAGCCCGCGGCGTTCGAGCCCGTTCGTGCCGATCAACTGCGGCGCGATCCCCGAGAACCTCCTCGAGAGCGAACTGTTCGGGCATGAAAAGGGAGCCTTCACAGGGGCGCACGTGGCACGTCCCGGCAAATTCGAGGTCGCCGACGGAGGGACGATATTCCTGGACGAGATCGGCGAGCTGCCGCAGCCGCTGCAGGTCAAGCTGCTCCGCTTTCTCCAGGACCAGGTGATCGAGCGAATCGGCGGCCGGGAACCGATCCAGGTATCGGTTCGGATCGTCGCAGCTACAAACCGGGACCTTTCAAAAATGATCGAGGACGGATCATTCAGGGAAGATCTATTTTACCGGATCAACGCGATCAATATTGATCTCCCACCGCTGCGCGAGAGGGGAAACGACATATTGCTTCTCGGGATGCGGTTCCTGCACCACTACAAGCGGGAATACTCGCGGAACATCAAGGGATTCAGCAAAGCAGCCCAGCATGCGCTCTTTCGGTACGAATGGCCGGGGAACGTGCGGGAACTCGAGAACCGGGTGAAACGTGCCGTTATCATGGCCGCCGGAAACATCATCCAGCCGGGCGATCTCGACCTTTCATGCACGGAGGATGACAAGGGCGCCGGCAGCGGCGACGGCGGTCCGGCGGCCCTCTCCCGCTTCACGGGCCGCTCACTGAAAGGGGCGCGGGATACCGTCGAACGGCATCTCATCGCCAATGCCCTCGTCAGGCTCGGGGGAAACGTATCGGCCGCCGCGCAGGAGCTCGATATCAGCCGCCCCACGCTGCACGACCTGATGAAGAAACACGGTCTGAACCCCGAGGATTTCCGGGAACGGAAAGGCAGAAAATAGGTCATGATAAGGAAGATCCTCATGATATGCACCGCCGGATCATTCTTCCTTTTTGGATGCAGTGATGATGGGACAAGGCTCCTGCCCCCTCCCGGCTATATTACGATGGAGTTCCAGGACGGTGTATACCCGGACCAGTACTACACCGGCACACGCGATGCAGTGCTTAAAGCGGGAGCTGCGTTTGCCGAGGAAAACTACGGACAGGTCTCGCTCGACACCATCGGCACGGTCGACCTGACGGGCGAACTCATCGAACGGAGGGTCATCCTCAGGTTCGACCTCTCCCTGATCACCTCGTGTGCCGATGTCAAGGAGTCGATTCTTTCGATCAGGGTCGAGCCCGGCGCGGGAAGCAGCGTCACGCTCGGTGTGTACCGGGCAACGGTACCTGCGCTACTGCCCGCCTCATGGCCGGAAGGCACCGGCCAGTCTTTCGACGGCGTGACCTGGCTGACCGCCGACGGAACGGTTTTCTGGAATGAGCCGGGGGGAGATTATCTTCCGACACTTCTCGCGGCCGCAACGGTTACCGACGACACGATAGCAACCTTCATACTGCCTGACGATGCAGTCTATCACTGGATCAAGTTCCCCGAAGACAACCACGGGGTTATCATCAAGAGTCAGGATACATCCGCGGAAGGCTACCGGCTCGTTCACTTCAGGGAATCAGGTACGGCCGAAATGCGGCCGTACCTGTCGGTGAAGTACAGGGACGGGTGAGGATAGATCCTGTTCCGGCGGTGCCGGAAGCAATCACTTCCACACGGCGACAACCATACGTCGAACTCCAGGGAAAAACGGGATGATGCCCGCGGTCCCATGTATCGCGGTCACGTCATGCATCGCCGGAAGGCACGGTCTCGATCCGCAGCTTGCCCTCGCTGCCGGCCTCACCCATGTACAGCGTCACGTGCGGGAACGGTATCTCGATGCCCCTCGCATCGAAAGCCTTCTTTACCCGGCGGCGGTACTCCCGCGCTACGGACCACTGCTTGATAGGCTGTGTTTTGAACATCACCTTGATGTTGACCGCCGAATCCCCAAAACTGTCGAGTCCGAGTACCTCGAGCGGCTCGAGTATCATCGGGCCGAACTCCACGTCCTTTTTCATCCCGTCACCGACCTCCTTGAGGACTCCGATCACCGAATCGACATCCTCCTTGTAGGCGACGCCGATCTCGACAACGGCCCTGGCCCATTCCTTCGTCATGTTCGTGACCACCGAGATCTCGCCGTTCGGTATGACGTGGACTTTCCCCTCCAAGTCCCGCAGCACGGTTACACGCAGGTCAATGTTCTCGATGAGCCCGGCGACACCGGCGACCTTCACCACGTCCCCCACGTTCATGTGATTCTCGAAGAGGATAAAAAATCCACTGATGACATCCTTGACGAGGCTCTGGGCCCCGAAACCGATGGCAAGGCCCACCACCCCGGCGCCGGCGAGCAGCGGCCCGATGTCGATGCCGATCTGTTTGAGCAACATGAGGAACCCGGTGATGAGACCGACGACCCGGACCGTGGTCTCCATTATGCTGGCGAGCGTATCGGTCCGCTTCGCCCTCTCGATGCCGACCTTCTCGGGAACCCCGATCCTGTCCTTCGACTTGCGGATCAGGACCTTGAAGATCCTGATGACGATAAAGGCGCCGATCAGAATGAAAAGAACACGTACACCGCTTGTCCGGAGCCACAGCACCAGTTCATCCACGAATACTTCCATGATACTCCCACCTCTCTCTGCTGTAATTGCTGTTCCTGCGTAACAGCGTAACCGTGCCGGTCCGGACACGGCATCGCCACGCACACATTGTACACAAATCGGGTATGGATGAAAGGATCAATACGGCACGCGTCCGGGCAACCGGCCCCCGGAACGGCACCAACCATGCATGTTGCCGTACAACGGTTAATGCAGCCGGTCGATACGTGAGTGCAACTGTTTCCAGCTGTTCCATAACGTTCCCTATCATGGAGGAAGCGTCCATGAAAATGAGGTAACGGGCAATACGATCTTCCGCAATACAAGCTGGAGGACTGCATTATGCATCCGAGATTTACAATACTGCTTCTCCTGACCCTTCTCGTCGTTTCATGTTCCATCCTTAAATCAACACAGCCGGAAAACGAAAACAGCGTCCTGCCGGACAAGGAATACCCGATAAGAAGCGTTCTGCACTGGAAATCGTTCATGGACTGGGATGCCGTGACGATCGAGGAGGCCGCCGGAGCGGATCAGATCGTGCTGCCTCTCTCGCGGGTCTTCTCGGACGCTTCAACCGGAATTCTTCAATCACTGAGGCTCCTTAACCCGAACATACAGATCATCGGGTACCAGCCGGTCCTGAACGTTGCGGCACTCTGGCCCGATACGGTATACCTGAGGAACACCCTCCCGTACGAGCTCGATTACTACTATGCGGTAGAGAACGACTGGGCCTGCACGACGACCGGCGACACGCTCATGATGTGGCCCGGCATGACGGTTCTCACCCCGATCGAGAACGGGAATCTTAACCGGGATCTTATCGGCAAGATCGTCGACTGTATCGAACTGTACAAGAACGGGTCGGC
>DAOVFR010000259.1 GCA_030672805.1 Candidatus Krumholzibacteriota bacterium | reverse complement strand
GCATCCGCCGCGAGCCGTCTTCAACCGATATGACCCACGTCCTCATCAGTTGCCGCTCTTTCTCGGGTATATTCCAGAACAGCGCGATCCGTTTCCCATCGGGCGACCAGACCGGAGAGAACATGTACCCGGGCGGGGGATCATCGATGAGAAGCCGTTCCCTACCACTATGCGGATCGAGCAGCGTATAGTTATCGAGTCCCACTGATTTCGATCGGTAGATGATGTCGGGGCCCGGGGCCCAAGCCAGATAATTACTCTCGAGCCGCGCCGAACTCGTCTCGAACGGTTCCGGTATGCCGCCTCCCGCACCCACACGCCAAACCCTGAGCGCACCGTCCTGATTGGAGAGGAATGCGATCTCGCTGCCGTCGGGCGACCACACCGGCAGATCACTTAAGGATTTGAAGAAGGTCAATTGCTCCGGCTCCCTCGCTTCACCTTCGAGCGGCATCGTATAGATGTTCATCGCGTTCTCATCACCCATGGCGAAGGCAATACGATTTCCGTCAGGGGAAATCGTCGCCAGCGATTTCCACGTCGTTCCCGTTGTCAGCTGTTCCTTGCGCGTAGAATAACCGCCTTTCTTCCCCTCGATCGTTACGAGCCAGATATTCGAGTGTATGTTCATATGATTGTAGAGGAGGTACCTGCCGTCGTGAGAGATGGAGTATACATTCCCGAGGCCTCTCTCGGCGCTTGAATGCAAACCCGCCAGCACGCAGACGGGATCCCCGGATGCCTCGCCCGTTTCAGCATCAACAGTGATCTTCATCAGATCGAAGACAAGACGTCCCCGCATCTCACCGTTGAGATAGTAGACCGCATCGCCGTACGGCGACCACTTCGGGTGCATCATGAAGAGTGACGTGCCGCACACCGCCTTGTGAAGCAGTATCGGATCGGTGCCGTCGATGCGTGCGATCCACAATTTCTGATACGCCTCGTCATCCGTTTGAAACAGGATCAGTTGCCCCGAAGGCGACCAGTCCGGATAATGGACATGTGTATCTATCCCCTCGATGAAAACGGTATCGATCGCACCCGATTCGATATCGAGAAGCCGGATGGTTCGATCGTTGACACCGACGAATGCGATCCGTGACCCGTTCGGCGCCCAGGATGTATACAGCCACGGCGAATCGGCCAACTGTCGCGCGGTGCCGCCGAACCGTGGAATGAGGTATATCCCGCCGGCGGTCGTGCTGTGCAGTGTATTGAACAGCACGCCCGATCCGTCAGGCGACCACTTTACATTCCAGCAAATCATGTTCGAGTATATCTCGAGGGTGGATCCGCTGTTCAGGTCCTTGACCCAGATCTCGCTCTCAGTTATATTTTTTGAATTCACGTATGCGATATAGGTGCCGTCGGGACTCAAGGCACAATCCCGTACCGTCCCCGTGTACGTCACCTGCCGTGACACCGGCGGCGGCGAGAATGCCGACGAGTACCGCATTCCGTCCCCTCGCTGCTTTAGGCCGCGCGCGTGATTCGGTTCGTGATCCCTGCAATGCATCGAGGTCCCGCGCCAGAGCAGCCGCGCTCCGATATCGGGTGTCGCGATTCTTGTCCAGCGCCCTCGATACGATCCCCTCGAGGCCGGTCGGCACATCGGTGCGCAGGTGCCCCACGGGCTCCGGGTCCGCGTTCAGTATCGCGTACAGAACGGCTTGCTCGTAATCCCCTCCGAACGGCTGCTTCCCGGTTAGCATCTCATACAGGACGACGCCGAGGGACCAGATGTCGGTGCGATGATCGACCTCCGCCCCCCGGGTCTGTTCCGGCGACATGTAGGCGACCGTGCCTATCGTCGTGCCTTCCCTGGTCAGTTGCGTCCGATCGGGGGACTTCGCCAGGCCGAAGTCCATGATCTTAGCCCGACCCTTCGGGGTCACCATGATATTGGACGGCTTTATGTCACGGTGGATGATCCCTTTCTCGTGCGCTTCGCGGAGCCCCCCGGCGATCTGTCCCGCGATATCGATCGTTTCGTCGATCGACAGCGGCCCGCTCTTGATTCTGTCCTTGAGACTCACTCCATCAACGTAGGACATCGCGATAAAATGGTGGCCGTCCACCTCGTTGATCTCGTGGATCGTGCAGATATTGGGGTGATCCAGCGCCGATGCCGCACGTGCCTCGTAGAGAAACCGTTCCTGCGCCTCGGGATCGCGCGTGAGATCGGCAGGAAGGAACTTGAGCGCGACGGTGCGTCCGAGCTTCGTATCCTCTGCCTTGTAGACCACCCCCATCCCGCCCCGGCCGAGCTCTTCGAGTATCTTGTAATGAGATATGGTCTTGCCGATCATAGGTAGCAGACCGTCCGGAACGACTTCCTTCGTATGTTGTTGCTGAATTCACCCAACGCGGGCTCCATTGTACATGATTCGGTGAAAGATGTAACAGTAAATTCATATTTTTGCAATCCCCGCGCCTTCTCGAAAGCTTCCGCTTCGAGGAACCGATGCATTTTGATATGAAGAGGTGAACGGATGTCGTGTCGACCCCGTGCGAAATGTGCAACGCCTGATTTCAATCCGCTCATCCCCGCCACCCGCGCTTTCATGAATCATACTGACAAAGTTCTTCGTATGGAATATCATGGGTAGCAATGCACCATGATCCTTCCTCGATTGTTCATATCCGCGAGGTGATACAATGAAACGGGCATTCTCATTCACTCTGATCGTCGTTTTCATATCGATTCTATTCTCCGCACAAATCGCTCCGGTATCGGCATCGGATGCGGCTTCGCGATCATTCGTGCCGCTCGATTTCCGTCAGGAACAGCGGCTCGGTTGCTCCGCCCTCATCGCCGGCAGGAACACGACGGTCGATGGATCGATACTCTTCGCCAAGACAGAGGACGACACCCCCGATCACATCGATTTTCTCTGGTACATCCCGCGGCGGCGGCACGATCCCGGGGCGGTCGTGAAGCTCCAGAACGGAGGCACGATCCCGCAGGTCGCCGAGACCTACGCCTACTTCTGGGACCAGTGTCCGGGAACATCGTTCTCGAGCAACGTCGTCAACGAGTGGGGCGTTTCCCTGGGTAGCGATGCCTGCCCCTCACGGGAGGACCCCGTCGAGGAAGTCGCAAAGAGAGGGGATATCGTCGACGGCGGTCTCGCCTTCGAGCTGCGGATCATCCTCGCCGAGCGCGCGAAGACGGCGCGGGAGGCGGTTGAGATCGCCGCCGGACTCCTCGAAACGTACGGGTACAATGCGAGCGGACGATGCCTCCACATCGTCGGCCCCGCCGAGGCCTGGCAGCTCCAGATGGTGCGCGGCAAGCAGTACGTCGCCCGGCGTGTGCGGGACGATGAGGTGGCGATCACGGCGAACACCTACACGATCCGCGAGGTCGATCCGGACGACCGCGACAATTTCGTCTCCTCACCGCGTCTCGTCGACTACGCGATCGAGCGCGGGTG
>DAOVFR010000134.1 GCA_030672805.1 Candidatus Krumholzibacteriota bacterium | reverse complement strand
CGACGCCGTTGTCCGCCAGCTCCCCGGTGTGCTCGGTGACGATCGCTCGAGGGATTCCGATTCATTCACCGCGGAGCGCGGGTTCAGACTCGATGCGGCCTACTACACGAGGCCGCCCGAATACAGGGGACACAAGGTGCCCGAAGTCCTTCTCTCGGGTAACCATGCAAAGATAGACGAGTGGAGGAAAGAATCCGCGAGGGAGCGGACCCTCCGGTACCGCCCCGACCTGTTCGAGGGCGAAGAGAGCCAGTAACACGGTAAGGAGATGACATGGATATCCTGGATCAGATTTCGGCAAAGCAGGCAAGGGATTCGGTGCCCGAATTCAACATCGGTGACACGGTGCATGTTGACGTCAGGGTCGTGGAGGGTGGCAGGAAACGAGTCCAGGTTTTCCAGGGCACCGTGATACAGAGACGGGGAAGCGGAATACACGAGACCTTCACGGTACGTAAGATCAGCCAGGGTGTCGGCGTCGAGCGTGTTTTCCCGCTTCATTCGCCGAATGTGTCGTCGATCAAGGTGATAAGGATGGGGAGGGTGCGTAGAGCGAAGCTCTACTATCTCCGCAAGCTCAAGGGGAAGGCGGCCAGGATCGCCGAGAGGACGGAGAAGGGAAGACGATGACCCCGGGAGCCCGGATCTGTTTCGAGGATCTGGTCTGTTTCGATCGAAACAAGTCGTATGTTTCCGGTCTCCTCGTCGCCGGTGTAGACGAGGCCGGCCGGGGTGCATTGGCGGGCCCGGTGATCGCCGCAGCGGTGATATGCGAGCCGTATGATGACCTCGCCGAAGTGCGCGACAGCAAGCTTATTCGTGAAAGCGTAAGGGAAGAACTCTTCGAGCTCGTCATCGAGCGGTGCGGGGCCTGGAGCATCGGCGTCATAGAGCCGGACAGTATCGACCGGATCAATATATTCCGTGCGACACTCGAAGCGATGCGCCGGGCGATAGAGGGTCTCAGGCCGAAACCATCGCTCGTCCTCGTCGACGGGATACATACTCCCGATGTCGATATCACCGCCGAGGCCGTCAGGGGCGGGGACCGGAAAAGCTTCTCGATCGCGGCCGCTTCGATTGTCGCAAAGGTCAGCCGGGACCGGATCATGAGGGAAATGGCGGGGAAGTATCCCGGGTACGGATTCACGAGGAACAAGGGCTATGGGACGAGGGAGCACATCGAGGCGATATTGAGGGAGGGTCCGACACCGATTCACAGGCGGAGCTTCCATGTACGGGCCGATCGCTAGGGAGGGGGTGCCGGTGTGGTGAGCGACAGCGACTGCGGCGTCATCGGAGAGAGAATCGCCGCTGAATATCTCGAACTCAACGGGTATACAATTCTCGAGAGGAACTTCCGCTCGGGACGCTGCGAGATAGACCTGATCGTCCGGGACGGCGAATGTCTGGCATTCGTCGAGGTGAAGACAAGGAGGAGCCGCTCCTTCGGCGGCGCGGTCGATGCGGTGCCTCCGTGGAAAGTGTCGCACATCAAGCGGGCGGCGAGGCGATACCTTTCGGGGTCCGAGAGGCGGACAGGGATACGGGAATACAGGTTCGATCTCGTTGCGATCGATGTCGATCGGGTTGAGTCGGTGATGATGCTCAGGCACATCAGGGGGATCGCCTAGAAATTGCTTGATTAAAACAGTTTTTACCTCTATTTTATTTATGCAATTCAACGGTAATCAGTAAGGAGGAACTTTGGCGATGATCAAGAGGTCTGTTCTGATAACCCTGTGCGTGATACTCGTCTTTTCAGGGTGCAAGTTCAAAGAGAAGATCGTTAAGGATATTCCGATCGAAGTCCGGGATGAGCTTGGTGACAAATATGTCGGGAGAACCGCCTGGACAAGATCGCTGCTCATGGACCTCGGTCCCGAGGGGCTTATCGATCGTGACACGGAAGTGAAGATCATGGATCTTGACTTTCACTGGAATGGAGCAGTCACCGTCAAGGGTCCGAACAGGCGTCTGATCACGAACGGATTGCAACTCGAACGTCCGCTCACAAGGGATGTTTTCGAAGAGAAGCTGAACAGGCTTTTCTGGTTCAGGAAGCCCGAGTACCGTTACCGTATGGACTTGCGCGAGTATGGCAAGAGGACAGCCAAGGCGATCTTCAATCATGAAGTCTTCAAGGGGATGAAGCGAAAAGCGGCGCTGGCTTCATGGGGGTATCCCGACGAGATGAACAGCACGGAGATGAGCGGCGTCGTCGAGGAGCAGTGGATCTACAAGGATCCGCGCCAGAAAGGCAAGAAGCGGTATATCTACATCAGGGACGGCCTTGTCAGCGCCTGGGAAGAATAACCACACACATTTCACGGAAGCAAAACGCACCGGAGCGGAAGCTTGGATAGGGCCAAAAAAAGCCCCCGTCATAAACGTGGGAAGTTACCTTGGATACTCTCTTTTATAAAGAGGTGAGCCCGCGGTTTTTTTACTCCAAGTTTCCCCTCCACACGACTTATACAGGGACCTTTCATCTCCATTATATCCCAATTGAGTTTTCATGTCAATGATGTGAATGGGGATATTACCATCCCCACCTCAAGTATAACTTAAAGATTTTTTCCTTATACCTTGCTATGGCAATATATATTGGTTCGCGGAGACCATTAAAAAATTTAACGCTTTTTGAGTCATCTCTTGAAGATCGTGGTCTTGAAGCGCCTCTGGGGCCTCGAGAAGTAGTCGACCGCGAGCCTTCGCGCCACACCGCTCAATGCGAGTATCGCGATGAGGTTGGGTATTGCCATGAGTCCGAGCGCCGTGTCTCCGAAACCCCAGACGATCTCGAGCGAGAAGATAGCGCCGAGGAAGTGGATGATGCCGAAATCGCTGCGGAACGAGTCGGCCACGGTGAAGGCCTGCACGCTGTTACCGCTTCCGAACGAGGATATGACCGCGCAGGCGGCGAACATGACGGCGAGGAACTTCCATTCGCGTCCCAGGCCCTTCTCGATGTAGTACATCGGTCCGCCCGATACGACGCTCTCCTCGTTGATGTTCCTGAAGTGCGTGCTCAGCGTGCATTCGACGAACTTCGACGCCGTACCGAGGATCGCTGTCACCCACATCCAGAAGAGGGCGCCGGGGCCCCCGTAATGGATCGCCGTGGCGACGCCGGCGATGTTGCCTATCCCGATCGTCGCCGACAGGGCCGCCTGACAGGGCCTGGAAGTGGTTGATCTCGCCCGAATCCTTTGGGTTGTCGTAGAAGCCGGCGATAACCGACAGGCCGTGCCTGACTTTACGGAGCTGTATGAAACGCATCCGTATCGTGAGGAAGATCCCCGTACCGAGCAGCAGCGCGATGAAGTACGGCATCGCCCTGGGAAAATCCCAGATGTATCTGTAGACGAGGTCGATTACACCCTTGAGCGCATCCATCGATCACTCCCGTTCTACCGTGAGCCGTTCGCCCGTTCGCGATTCCACCGTCATGCAACATCGATAAAGAGGAAGACGAGCACGACGAGGATGAGAGCCGGACAGACAAACTTGAGCATGATATCGAGGACGGGTGCGATGCGGCCGAACCCGGGGCAGCCTTCGCGCAGCTCTGCCGCGGCGTTCTTAACCTTCCAGAGCCAGCCGAAGAAGATCGATATCATCAGCGCCCCGATGGCCAGCATGACATTGCCGAAGATGTAATCCATGAGTCCGAGGAAGCTCATTCCGACGAGGGGAAGCTTCTCGAGCCACGGGACTATCCCCTGCGAGAGGATCGACGGAAGTCCGAGTGCAAAGCAGATCAGAGCCATGACCCAGACCGCCCGCTTACGGAGCCAGTGTTTCTCGTCGACCATGTAGGCGGTTGCCACCTCGAGCAGCGATATCGTCGAGGTCAGCGCGGCGATCGAGAGAAGCAGGAAGAAGGCCGCGCCGATCAGGTGACCGCCCGGAATTGAGGCGAAGATCATGGGAAGCACCTTGAAAACGAGTCCTGTTCCCTGGTCAGGCTGCATTCCCATGGCGAAGAGTGCGGGAAAGATAAGCAGCCCCGCCATCACGGCGATCAGCGTGTCGAAGAAGGCCACGTAGAGCCCCGAGGTAACGATGTTGTCCTTTTTCGCGAGATAGCTTCCGTAGGTGAGCATTGCGCCCATCCCCAGGCTCAGCGAGAAGAACGCCTGGCCGAGCGCTGCGAGGATCGTCTTTCCCGTCACCTTGCTGAAATCGGGCTTCAGGTAGAAGCTCAGGCCCCTGCCGGCGCCCTCGAGCGTGACGGACCTGATGATAAGCGCGACGAGCAGCAGGAGCAGGATCGGCATGAGGATCTTCGCCCATCGCTCGATCCCGTTCTTGATGCCTCCCTGCACGACGAGGACGGTGAAGACAATGAAAACGAGGAACAGGGGGAGGACGATCCACACGTTGGAGGTGAACGCCTCGTATGCCGTGGTGTTGCCGATGAGTGTTTTCACGATATAGCCGGTCGTATATCCGGCAAGCACCGAGTAGTAGGACAGGATGCAGATCCCCGTAGCGACGCCGGCGTAGCCGATGAGTTTCCAGGGGCTTCCCGGCCGTATCATCTTGAATGCGCCGACCGGATTCCGGCGGCTGAACCTGCCTATCGTTAGCTCGGCTATCATAACGGGCACGCCGAGAACGGCCACGCAGGCGAGGTAGAGCACGAGGAAGGCCGCACCGCCGTTCTGGCCCGTGACGTAGGGGAATCTCCAGATATTTCCAAGACCGATCGCCGAGCCCGCCGCCGCGAGGATGAATCCCATCTTCGAGCTCCACTGACCCCGGCCGGAATCCGTTCCGCCTGTTACCACGAGGTTTCCTCCTTGAATCTTACGTCCATTCATACGGCGCCCGTACGCCGAATCGTCGATCCTCCGGATTCGAATAACTCTATTCGGTAAACCAGCATTGAAGTTACAGTAACATTCATCTTTCAGGCAATACCTTTTTATCTGATCCCTGATCGGCGGACTGGACCAGGTAGAGGCCGAAAAGGACGACAGCGCCGCCGGCGAGGAACATTCCCGTTATCTCTTCTCCGAACAGGGCCCAGCCAAATTGAGCCGCCAGGGGAGGGTTCAGGGGCCTTTTCAGGGAATCATGAGGCACTATGAACAATCTCCTGGAATAATGTGTACCCCCTTGTAATTACAGGGTGTTTTATGATATAATAGGCAACTGTGGGGTGGCAAGCGAAGCATCTTGAGATATTGCAGCGGAAAGGATGTGAGGAAGATGATCAAGCGTCTGGTATTGTTACTGACGGTGGCATCTTTTCTGAGCTCCACGGCGGTGGCGGACGGTCCGGGTGTATGCGGCAAGAAGCGCCGCAAGCGGATCCGGCGCTCCTACCTGGTAAAAAACCTCGAAAATGATAAGCTCAAGGTATATCAGGAGTACGGGTATTCCATCCATCGCCTGCGCGTGCGCGGCTATGGAAGGGTACAGGAGCACTGGAAGTACTATAAGATCGGCAAGGAATTCATCTTCGACGAGGAATCCAACCTGGTGAATGTGATCCGTTTCAGACCGGAAAACAAACGCGAGAGGTTCGAACGATAAGCACAGACAGGGTAGTAAATTCGGGGCGTGAAGAAGGCTGAGCACCTCAACCAGGGATACGGGACGAAGGAAGCGATCTACTAATTACCGGAACCTATAAAAGTTCTTTCGGGGACTTTCATCACAACCTTCTTGGGCTTCTGGGAATCAAGTAAACAGCTTCCTACCGTCCCTTTCCCATGTCCGGACCTGTTTAACCCTCTTGACTGGTTTAGAAATTTCTGTAATATTCTAATAATTATTCTGATAAACCTTATACCATTAAATTAGAAATGGATATCCGGAGGGGATTTTATGTCCGACTGCATAGGAATCAGGCGGGAAGACAAGAGCCGGTGGGAGCGCAGGACCCCGCTTATCCCGGATCATGTCGGGGACTTGATGAAAAAGGGTATCGATGTCGTGGTGCAGCCCTCCGACATCAGGGTCTTCCGGGAAGACGCCTACGAGACGGTGGGCGCCTCGATCGATGAGGACCTGACCGCCTGCAAGGTGGTGTTCGGTATCAAGGAAATCCCGTCGTCATGTTTCCGGAAGGGCGGCACATACGTCTTTTTCTCGCACACGATCAAGGGCCAGCAATACAACATGCCGATGCTCGGATCGCTGATGGAGCTCGGCTGCAATCTCATCGACTACGAGCGCGTCGTCGACGAAAAGAACAGACGGCTGATTTTTTTCGGCAGGCAGGCCGGTCAAGCAGGCATGGTCGAGACGCTTGTCGCTCTGGGGGGGAGGCTCGAGATCGATGGGATCGCCAATCCCTTTTCGGCCATCAGGCGGCCACTCGATTACGGAACCGTTTCCGAGATCAAGGCGGCGCTCGAGGTTCTCGGGCGCTGGATCGGGGCCGGGGGGCTCCCCGAAGAGATCGTACCCCTGACGGCCGGGATCACCGGTTACGGCAATGTATCGATAGGCGCGCAGGAGATGCTCGACATACTTCCCGTAACGGAGATCACACCGGGCGATCTTCCGGGTATTACGAGGGAGACCGATGGCGCCGACAGGACGATCTTCAAGGTCGTGTTCAAGGAAAAGGACCTTGTCGCGCCCGCGTCCCCCGATACGGTTTTCGGGCTGCAGGATTATTACGATCATCCGGAAAAGTATGTCGGGAGGTTTGAAGAGTACATCCCGCATCTCTCCATTCTCGTGAACTGCATCTACTGGACTTCCGACTATCCCCGTCTTGTAACAAAGCAGTATCTGAAGGAGCACTGGCCCGGCATGAAGCTCATGGTGATCGGTGACATCACCTGTGATCCCGACGGATCGATCGAGGCGACATACAAGCCGACGGAGCCCGGCGATCCGAACTACGTCTACGAGCCGGAGACCGATTCGTTCCGTGACGGACTCGAGGGAGACGGCCCCGTCATCATGGCCGTCGACATCCTGCCGTCCGAGATACCGCGTGATTCCTCGATCTATTTCAGCACCGTTCTGAAGGATTTCATG
>DAOVFR010000262.1 GCA_030672805.1 Candidatus Krumholzibacteriota bacterium | reverse complement strand
CTCCGTCACGGCCTGTCCCTGGTCGTCCATCGCGGCGGTACCGGGGAACACGGAACCCGCCTGGACGGGTGAGCTGGAGAAGGTCACTGAATAGCCGCTCTTTCTGACGGGGTTGCCGTTTGCATCGACGAGTTGTGCGGTTACATCCATCGTTTCCCCGAATCCGATCACTTCCATCTCCGTCGAGAGCCTGATAGCCGCCGGATCGCCCGCCACGGCGGTCACCTCGACGTAGTCGCTGGTTTCATCCCCCAGGATAGTCAGGTCCCTGTTCTGGTACGTCACCGACGCAGTCACATGAAGGTTCCCGGCGCCCGTGGCCGTGAAGGTGGCCTCGACCTCGCCATCAGCATTGGTCGGCACGGAGGGGATCTTGAATGTGCCCTGTCCCGTAGATGACGGCGCAAAGGAGAAACATGCCCCGATGCCCTGGATGCTCACCGGGTTCCGGTTGATGTCGAGCAGTCTGCCCTCGATCGTCACCTCGTCCGATCCATCGGCGACGATCGTGTCGGACAGGGCGGTGATATCGAGGAACTCGGGCTCGGCGGACCGTATACCGAGCTTGAAGCGCCCGGAAACTCCACCCGATGCGGTGATCGTGTGAATACGAAGTACCTCTATCTCGTCGCCTGTCATGAGAAATGAACCAGGGCCCTCATCGAGTCCGATTGATGTCGTAACGACCGTGTCGGGTGTGTAGAAAATGACGTCGCCGCGCGGGGGCGTGACGTTGTTGAGCTTTGTCGCCTCCAGGTTCACATGGGCGAGGTGTCCGTCGAGGTCAAAAAGATCCAGCCTGCCGGCGTCGTCGCGCGCCACGATCGTCGCGGAGGCATAGAAATAGATTCCGGGATCTCCCGGGAAACTGACCGTCGTGCTGACACTCGACAGTTCATCGCCGTCCTCATCGATCAATACGATCTCACTCGCCCTTACAGCGTACATGTCGAGCGTATCTGCGCCCACGCTGTCACTGTCGGTGATAACGGCCGTCACCGTATCGGGCACGTATCCGTCCGATTCGGCGATGACGTTGTATGCCCCGTCGGGGACGAGGAGCTCGTACGATCCGCCTTCGGGCGGAATGGTGAGTGCACCCTCACCGGCGATCTCACCCGTTGCCGAATCGTATGCCGCTACCGTCGCCGTGTTGCCGGGACCGTCCCTGAAGATGACCTCTCCCGTGATCTTGCCTGCCCTCGTGAGGAGGAAATCGACGTCCCTCAGCGTATCGGCTCCCGTGATGACCAGATCACTGACCGACTGTCTTGCATATCCCGGTGCTGACGCCTCGACCCTGAGCGTTGCGGGGGGAAGCTTGCCGATGAAATAATCGCCACCGCCGGGAGCGGTATGCGCCACCTCGATCAGTCCGCCGCTGCCCTGGTCGTACACCGAGATGGCGGCGACCGTCTCGTCGTCTGACGGGTCATCGTACGTGACAGATCCCTCGATCGCTCCCTCGAAGCTGTCCGGCAATCCGTCGCCGTCCCAGTCGACCCGGAGGGGAAACATGTTGACGATCATCGTGGGGCCGCCGTTGCCGTCCATTCCCGGGTTGTCCGGCGCCGAATCGGGACCGTTCCAGTTGTCGCCACCGGCAATCAGCGCGACCACCCTGACAATGGCGTTCTGCTGAACAAGCCCGGGGCCGAGCTGGTAGATGCTGTTCCAGGGTATCTTGACCTCGGCCTCGTATATGAAGTTGCCCTTCGACCCGCTGGCCGTCTCGCATTCCGTGGTTATATCCTCGTTCGATGTGTTGCTCGTGATCCTCCGAACGCCGAGGGCGCCGCCGTTCCAGTTCGCGATGATGTATTCGGCGAGCAGCGTATCGGGAAAAACGAAGTTCCTGTTGTACCAGCCGATCTGGTTGAGATCGGAAGCGCCAACGCCCGTTCCCGCGTCGACGAGTACGATCATGGAGTTGTCGTTCACCAGGTAACGGACGCCTATATAGAGGTTCTCCGCGTCGTAGGTGATCCAGAGATCATCGATCTCGTTGGGTCCCCATATATTCTCGGGAGGCAGGCCGACGGGGTCGTCCACCGAGAGGTCGTCCGGGTCCCAGTCCGTGCCGTCTCCTGTTATAGTTCCGTCGATAACGGGGGATTTGAAAGGTCTCGCCGAGGGGAGCGAGACAAGGATCACAAGGATGATAATCGCTGCGGACAGCCTGTGATACAAGAGGTATACTCTCTTCTCTTATTAATGTTATTAGAACCCGGAGCCTTTCGATGCATGGTGATTCCGGCTTGCCGGCCCCGGGCCTATACTCAAATACTGTACGATTTAAAAAGTGTAACCCAGTCCCCGCGGCGTTTGCAAGAAAAATACAAACTTGCCGGAGAAATCTCTGTGGAAAGTATGAGAGATTTCTTGAATATAATCGGGCCGTGTATATCATGTGGCCATGATCACTTTGACAAAGGAGAAATATGTCCATATTCAGAAAAAGAGACAGGCGCCGGTTCCACGTGACGGATGAACCGATGTTCATCGAGCCGTCCCTGATGGGAAAACCGCTCGCCTCACCGTGGAGGAGGGGAGGAGCGATACTCGTGGATCTCGCGCTCCTGTTCGTCATATTTATCCTGTTTTTAGGAGTGGCCATGCATCTTCAGACGGGAGGGGTGATACAGAACGTATGGCACGCCGTGACGGCGGGAGACAGCGAAGCGCGGACACGCCACGTCAACGAGGTGATGACGGCCCTTTTCAGGCTGATAGACGAACGTAATCCGGAAGCCCTTCCCGAACCGCTCAGGAACGCCCTTGCACGAAATGACAGGGAAGCAATCGCCCGTTTCCTGGAGGAACACGATCTGAACATAAGTGTTGAGTTGGTATCGAAAGGTAAGACGACGCTCGATATGGAGCGGGACATGCTGATCCTGCGCAACGACGTGATAGTCGGGAAAATGAGTCCGCTGATCAGCCAATTTGCTTTCTTCATCGCATATTTCACCCTCTTTACGTGGGGTCTGAACGGACGGACACCGGGTAAGCTTCTCTTCAGGATCCGTGTCATCCGTCTTGACGGGAAACGGCTCAAGCTATGGAACGCCTTCGAGCGCGCCGGCGGGTACAGCGCGAGCCTCTCGACACTCTCGCTCGGCTTTCTCGAAGCGTTCTGGCATCCGAACCGGCAGACGGTCCATGACCGCATCTCCGGAACTGTCGTCGTCATCCGGTGAGACGGAATGATCCTGTCGTAATCCCCACACGCGTTTTGCTGTCTAATGCACCCCGCATGTTTCATTCATCACACCCGTTCCACAGTCTCATTCCCTGCGGTAATACCGTCCCATGAACTCTTTCCCTTACGCACTCACCGCGGGTCCTGTCGCCGGTCTACCCCACCGTGCTCGCTGTCGCTGCGCGCG